>DYKL01000409.1 GCA_020722645.1 Acetofilamentum sp.
AATTAACACATTGTCTAATTAACACATTGTCTAATTAACACATTGTCTAATTAACTAATTGGCTAATTAACACATTGTCTAATTAACACATTGTCTAATTAACACATTGGCTAATTAACTAATTGGCTAATTGCCTAATTTCTTAACTGCCGAGTCCATAATTCTTTTTATTAATTCTTCATAAGATACACTATTAAAGCGACTAAGAATAGGCAAATCAGAATGAATAGGGTTTAGTCCTGCAAGCGGATTAACTTCAATGAAACTTGGTTCGCCAAATTCATCGCATCTGACATCAACTCTGCCTCCGTCTTCACATTCAAGCACTGCCCACGCTTTTAAAGCTAAAATTTTACATTTTTCGTATATCTCAGGTTCAGGAACAGAATATTTAATTTTATCTTCATATTTATCTTTGTTCTCGAACGAATAAAATTTGTTTTTAGCATTTTTGGTATAAATAACTTCCATTAAACCAACACATTCGGCATTTTTGCCTGTTCCGGTAATGCCAACTGTAAATTCCCTTCCGCTTAAATATTTTTCGACCAGAACAGGCTGTTTAAACCTTTCAAGTATATTTAAACATGCATTTTTAAGCTCTTGCTGATTATTGATAAAAGAATGCTGATTTATACCTTTTCCGGTTCCTTCTGCCAAAGGTTTGGCAAAAAGAGGGAATGTAAGATTTATGTTTTCAATATCTTCGGGTTTGTAAACGACAAAAAAGTCGGGAGTTGCAAGTCCGGCATCTCGTATAACCCTTTTGGTCATAGCTTTATGCAAAGTTAGCGACAAAACCAAAGGATTTGAAAAAACATAAGGAATATTGTATGCGTCAAGCAGAGCAGGCACTTGAGCTTCGCGACCAATGCCGTAGAAACCTTCGCAGATATTAAAAACAATGTCCCATTTTTTGCCTTCGACCAAAGAAGCAGCAAGTTGTTTGATGTGTCCTATTCTTTCAGTTTCGTAACCGTTGAATTGAAGTGCTTTTTCAATTCCTTCAATAGTATCTTCCTTGTCAAATTCTGCTGCTTCTTCAGAAGTAAAGCCCATTTTGATGTATTCTGATTTTAAGTCAAATGTCAAACCAACCTTCATATAAAAAAATTAAACGTAATCAGGATATTTGAAATATTTATTTTCGTAATTTTTCAAAATAACATTACCTTCTTCATCTTTACCAACGTAATAGTCGGGCAATAAAGGAATTTTACCACCCCCGCCAGGTGCGTCAATGACATATTGAGGGTTTGCATAACCCGAAGTATGCCCACGTAAGTGTCTGATAATGTTTAAACCGGCTTCAACAGAAGTTCTGAAATGAGCAGAACCCGGAACAGGGTCACATTGATACAAATAATAAGGTCTTACTCTGATTTTTAACAATTCGTGAGCAAGTTTTTTGTATATATCAGGATCATCATTAATTCCTTTCAACAAAACAGTTTGGCTACCCATAGGAATACCGGCATTAGCTATTCTGTTGCAGGCGAATTTAGTTTCTTCTGTAATTTCGTCGGGATGTGTAAAATGCACACTCATCAGAACCGGGTGATATTTTTTTATAATATTCATCAGTTGAGGAGTGATTCTTTGAGGTAACACAACCGGCACTTTTGTCCCAATACGAATATATTCAACGTGTTCAATTTGTTTTAAAGATGATAAAATATATTCAATCTGATAATCAGCTAAAGTAAGAGGGTCACCGCCTGAAATCAAAACGTCTCTGATTTGTTTATTTTGAGCAATATAAGCAAAAGCTTTGTCCCATTCAGATTTATAAGCGTGATGACTTTTAGCTTTTGCAACAGAATGAGAACGGGTACAATATCTGCAATAAGCACTGCAAAAATCAGTTACTAAAAACAAAACTCTGTCAGGGTAACGGTGAACAATACAATTTACGGTAGTATCTTCGTGTTCGCCAAGCGGGTCAGGTTGTTCACCTTTAGATAAAATTGTTTCGTCAATAGTTGGAACCATTGTACGTCTGATAGCTTGCAAAGGGTCGTTAGGGTCAATTAATGAAGCAAAATACGGAGTAATTCTGACCGGAAGGTTTGTATGTTTTTCGACAACTTCCATTTCAGATTTCGACAAATTGATAACTTTGGATAAATCAGAAAAAGAAGTAAAACTGTTTCTGATTTGCCAATGCCAATTGTTCCATTGTTTAGCAGTAACATCAGGGAAAAATTTTGCAATAAACTTTTTAGATTTTTCGCCTAATACATTAAAATTAACATTTTGAGCCAAATCAAAATTAATAAGACTCGGAGGTTCTTCATTTAATTCAACTTCGTTTGAATTTTGCTGATTTTTAATTAATAATTCCATAATAGTAAATTTATAATGATTAAATAATTTGAAAAGGAAACGTATAGTATAAAAAACTGAATATGAACAAAAGCGACTTATATAGTCTGCTTTTGTGGCTGGATTCTAAATTGGAGTATTCATCAGTTTGCTGAAAATTATAAAATTAGTAATAATTTTGATGTTAATTATATTAAAATTTTCAATTTTCTTGACATATAAATGTCTGATTTATAATTTGTTATAACACAATATTGTGTTTTTATTTTTTTGTAAATATATGCTTTTTTAAAATAAAAAAAATATTTTAGATAATTATTTATCCACAATTTTATTATTTTTGTGTTTTGTAACAACTTGTCTAATAATTATAATTGGGTATTTATTTATAAATAGGTCTGTAGAATTTATCGTAAAAAATTGATTTTCAATTAGTTAAAACAAATAAAATTAAGAGCATATAACTAAAAATCAATAATTTGCTAATTTAAAAAATGACGAATTATTAATTAACCTTAAATCCGCAAGTTTTTTCGTAAGTGGTTGCAGGTGAAAACACCTGCA
>DYKL01000410.1 GCA_020722645.1 Acetofilamentum sp.
ACAAAACCTGCCAACAATTTTGTATTATATTTATCTTGTTGGCGGTTTAGTATTTTTTACTGCCCTTTGTTTTAATTAATTCTTTTGGGTCAACATCAAGAATTTTTGCAATTTCGAAAAGCACTTCTAATCTTGATTGCTGTCGGTTTTGAACATACCCATTAACAATGCTATAACTCTTTCCAAGTTGTTCAGCTAACCAAGTCTGCTTAATTCCTTTTCTTTCGATTACTTCTTTTATTCTGTTTATGTCGTAAAATAGTCGGGCAGTTAAAATAGATTTTTTATATCAAATTTCATTATAAAAAGCGTATGAATTATCAACAGTTAGTCGGTGGGTCAGTAAAACGAAAGCTCTTTTGGCTGCGAAGCGGTCACCTATGCGTAGGGGCAGCCAAATGTGCCAGAGTGTTCGGTGGGTTTCCTTTTACTTTTTTGTCTTTATGCAGCAAATTTTTCATTGTGGTACTGTCTTACTACGTTTGTGTACAACGAAAATGTATATGCGTAGTTGCGGGATTTACCTTCGGTGAGGGCTTCGCCGTTCAAGGCACTTACGTTTCAATTACGTAAAATGTTATTTACTTGTACTTTCGTTTCAAGTTCCGCAGTACTTGTCCCGATTTATCGCGAATGCCTGCAATTATCGCATTTACAATATTACAGCCGGTTATATTTTAAATCCTAAAACGGTTACATCATCAGTTTGTTCGTTTTTCCCTTTCCAATTCTCAAAATCATCTATTATATTTTGTTTTTGATTTTCCATACTTAGTGCTGAATTTTCTAAAATTAAGGTTCTGAATTTACTTTTTTGATATTTTTGTAATTGTTTTTCGCCAAGTTGGTCGTGAATACCGTCGGAGAACATATAAATTGTATCATTTTTTTCTAATTGTATTTCATTTTGTACAAATTCACGTTCAACAGGATAAAATCCAATAGGGCAACGGGTTGGTTTTTGTTCAATTAAGTCTCCGTTTCTGACAATCCAAAGCGGTAAATTTGCACCCGAATATTGTAATATTAAGGTATCTAAATTTAAGGCACATAAAGCAATGTCCATTCCGTTTTTGCTGTCCGCCCCAAATGTTGCAAATGTCTTTTTAAATCTTTCCCTTAGAAACTCTAATGCAGTGTTTGTTGAATTTATTTTCTTGTGGATTACCGCATTGTGTAAGTATGTAATACCGAGTACTGTAATAAATGCACCGGCAACGCCGTGTCCGGTGCAATCGGCAACAGCAACAATTAAATGATTTTCAATTTTGTTTACATAATAAAAATCGCCGCTTACAATTTCTCTGGGTTTGTAAATTAAAAAATACTCACTAAGATAGGTTTTTATTATATCATCGCTTGTCAGCATTGATTTTTGTACTAACGAAGCATAGTTTATTCCGGCTAATATTTCTTTGTTTGCAGTATCTAATTTTAAAATAGTTGAACTTAAAGTATTATTCGTTTTTTCGAGTTCTTTTTTTCTAAGTTCCAAATTTTCCAAAACAGCTTGTAATTCTTCGTTGTTTTGCCTTAATTCTTCTTCGGCGACTTGTAATTCTTCATTTTTTGATTTTAGTTCTTGTTCGTATTGTTTTAAAGCGGTAATATCTTCTTTAATTGCAACATAACCTGTTATTAAACCATTGGTATTTTTCACAGGCGATATAGTTGCTTTTTCCCAAAATTCAGTTTTGTCTTTTTTGAGGTTTATAAATTCACCTTTCCATGTTTGCCCGCTAGTAATTGTTTCCCACAAATTTGTATAAGTTTCTTTTGACGTTTTTGTCGATTTTAAAATTCTTTGATTTTTACCCAAAACTTCCTTGACAGTGTAGCCGGTGAGTTTTGTAAAATGTGGGTTGGCATATTCAAGGTTTCCGGTTGTGTCGGTAAAAACTATTGATACTTCGCTTTGTTCTATTGCTGTAAAGTATTTTTGCAATTCTTTGTTTTTATTTTCTATAATGTCTTTTTGCGATTGGATATTTTCGTTTAACGATCTTAACTCTTCATTATTTTGCCTTAATTCTTCTTCGGCGGTTTGCAGCTCTTCATTTTTCTCTTTTAATTCTTCTCTTTGGACAAACAAAGTGTTTGATAGCAAAAAATTGTGTCTTTCGATACTTTGTCTGATATATAAAATAAGCAAACTAACTATCCCGACTGAAATTAATAAAAAACTTTGTAATAATGACGGTTTATTATTTATTTGAGCTTGAATTAATAAAGCACCTATCACTCCCGATATTATACTAAAATTTATAAGGATTGCACTGATAAAACGAATTTGTGGTACCAAAGTGAAAAAGATAATAACTGAATAGACAGAGTTCATATAAATCTGTTCAACGAAAGTTAAATGGACAGTCCCAAAACCAACAACCAAAAATAAACCTATAATGATAAGATTATAATATTTTGAATAATTTTTTAGATATGTAACTAAAAAGGTAAGAAAGGCAATTAACCCTACTATTAAACGGTTTAAGCCTATAATAAAGATTTTTTCCGGAAAAACAAAATAATCAATCAATATAAAACCGCAATAAATAAGTATCCCAATTAATATACTTATTCTCAACGGTTTTCTAATTTTTTGCACATAATTGTCATAATATTGACTTTCAAGTTTGCTGTCTTGAAATGACAAAGCATATTTATTGATTTTAATATTATTTCCCATTATAAGATGTTGGTTTTAAATCATTAATTGCGATGTCCTTTTTATCATTTCAACGAGTTTTTTGTGTTGGTTATCAATTTCATCGTAACCTACGGAATACTTATCCGCCCAAATTATCAATTTTTTTAAGCTGAATTTAAGTCACAAATGCAACTTTTCGATTAGACAAATTTAGGTAAAAAAATTCATTTG
>DYKL01000411.1 GCA_020722645.1 Acetofilamentum sp.
TGCAAATGTGTTAATTAGTTAATTTGCAAATGTGTTAATTAGTTAATTAGCAAATAAAATAATGATCATTTCCTTAATATTAAGATGAAATAATTTTCTTTATAAAAAAAATATTCCCTTAAATCCGCAAGTTTTTTCGTAAGTGGTTGCAGGTGAAAACACCTGCAACATGTAGTTTGCACCAGTCAGGTGTTTTCACCTGACTGAATTTCAGATATATAAGTATAGACATACGGATTTAAGGTATTCCATAATTTTGATACTAATTTTTTGATTTTAATTTTATTAACTTTATAAACTTGTAAATTAATGAACTAAATTTAATTAACTGCAAAATTATTTTTTCTTTTTAAACAAATTAATAAATTTAGTTTTTCTAAGATATTTTTTTCTGCCTTTTTGAAGTGCTTCTGATTCTTTTTCTCTTTTTTTCATATTTTTTCTTGTTGATTTCAGTTGGTTTTTCTTAAATTCCTTTTCGTTCAGCTTGTCCATTTTTTGTTTATAAATCCAATCATTTGCAGGTTTTTTCTGATAGTATTTCTGCATTTTTTTCATATCTCTCGGTGACAGTTTTTCATTCTCACTTTTTTTCTGTGTAATTGCAGTAAAACTTCTTGGCGGAGTATTGTACTTCCTTTCTAACCTCATCTTCTTTTTCATATATGATGAAGGTTTCATTCTTTTTTTCTTAAAAGAAATTTTTGGTGATCTGAATTTTTTTTCGGCTACCGGCATTGGTGCTCCAACAGCATAAGCACTATCAAGTCGATATTGATATATTCTCTCATCAACTTTTTCATTATGTTTATATTTTTGTTTAAATTCTTTGAGCTTTTGCTTATCTTCTTTTGTTATTTCAGATGGTTCCTTCTCAAGTTTTTCTACTAATGCCTGTTCTTCTTCGGTATATGCCTGATGTTTATATTTATTCTTTTGCTTTTCCGCTCTTTTTTGTTTACGTAATGCTCTTTTGTATAGTCTTTTTTCTTTTTTGGTCATTTCAATTGTATCGTTTTCTACTTTTTCCAGCAGAATTTTTTCATCAATCGTCAACTCATTCTTTTTTGAATCATCTTGCATATATCCGGGTTGAGCAGAACCTTTTGTATTGGTATAATTATCATATTGTTTTTGCAATTTTTCGAGCTTTTTTTTCTTTCTATTAGCAAACGGATATCTTAATTTCTGTTTTAATGTAAGTTTTTTATCTCTATCTTTGAGATTTAAAACCTGAATATCCTTATGCGTAAGGCTCAGTCTTTTGGCTTTTCGTCTGATTTTTTCTTCTTTTTTAGTCAATGGTGGCTTAAAACCATCTCTGTTAGTAGCATTTAAACTTTCATACCACATTGTAGTTCCATAATCCTGCGATTTTAATTCTTTTTGTGTTAAAAACGAAAAAAAGATTAAACTGATAATAAAAATAATCGTATTTTTGTTCATAGAAAAATAACTTTTAAATTCTATTGTTTAGTATGAATTTTTTTTCAAAGATAATTCTTTTTTTTGTAATTTGTTTAATAGTAAATTGTAAAAATCCTGAAAATAAGATACCTTATGTATATGTTGATATAACTCTGAATTTGGATAATCCTGAGTTTTTTGAACTTAATTCGATAGGCAACTATGTTTATATAACCGGAGGAGTCAGTGGTATTGTAGTTTACAGAGATTCCAGATATGAATTTTTTGCTTATGACAGAGCCTGCCCTTACGACCCTGAATGTGGCAGAGTGGAAGTTGAAGATAACGGATACAGACTTGTTGATACTTGTTGTGGTTCAAAATTTTCATTAACATTAGATGGTGCTGTAATTCAAGGTCCTGCCGAATTACCTTTAAGAAAATATACTACTTATTATTACGAAAATTCAAACCAGTTAAGAATAATGTCAGATTATTGAGTTATTGATTGGTATTGCTTCATTGTTAAATTGTTGGCTGGCGCCTTTTATCATGTTTTCAAGTTGAAACAATGAAGCAAAACGTCATTGCGAGGTACGAAGCAAATGAAGCAATAAAACAATGCACTATCAACTATGCACAATGTATGTTATTTAATTCTGTACTGAACTGAAACCCCGCTTTTAAATCCAAGAATCGGGTGATTTTCAAAGGCTAAATCCAAAGTTACATCTTTAATTTTGTAACCTATTCCGAAAGCTATGTATGCATTTTTTTCGCTGAAAGAAACTCCTGTTCTGAGCATAAAATTTTCGAGAGGTTCGTATTCAATGCCTGATTTAAAAATCGCTGCATAATCCAAATCTTTTTGAATTTCAGTTGATAATATAACTTTTTCAGAAAAATTGTAGGCAACTCCCATCCGGAAAATTGTTGGAAGTCTTTCGTCTTGATAATCAGACACTTTGCTTCTCCAAGGATTAAAAACATGAGCACCTACGTAAAAGTTATCGAAAGGATTAGCATATATACCAATCTCTCCCGAAATTGCACTTATATTTCCATAATAGTTGTCCTG
Source organism: Acetofilamentum sp. (assembly GCA_020722645.1). Lineage (GTDB taxonomy): Bacteria > Bacteroidota > Bacteroidia > Bacteroidales > JAFGUD01 > JAFGUD01. The sequence continues at coordinate 2,486 of DYKL01000411.1, forward strand.
CACAATATAAAAATAGTCTAACTGAATACCGACTGCAATGTATTCTGCAAGTTTCATGCTGTATGCAAGTCCGAACTTGTTGTCTGAAAACTTACTGTATCCGAAACCTGTGTAATTGAAACCGAAAGTACCGGGTTTCGTATTCATTGCAAAGGCAAAAGATTTAACACCGTATTCAGTAATTGCAAACCTGTTTTCATAGTAAATTCCTAATTCGATGCCTTCTAAAAAACCAAGTGCACCTTGATTATGATAATTTGACCACAATCCGGGAACAGCAACAGTAGCATTTCCCATTCCCAACGAACTTGCTCCGGTTGGATAGTTGTCTGAATAAGCATTTAAAGATATAATTATAACAACTATAAAAAATATAATTTTTTTCAT
>DYKL01000412.1 GCA_020722645.1 Acetofilamentum sp.
ACACAACGATTGATTTTAAACGCCTTAACCCAAATTTAACAAATGAACTTTCGTTATAATTGTAAATGCTTTTCAATGGCAACATTCTCATAGTCTTTTTGCAAAGAAACTTGTTGAGTAATATGACTCTGCAATTAATTATTCATTTGTCAATTAAATGCACAATATTTCTTTTAACTGAACAATCTTCCATAGTATTGACTTTAATATAGTATAATTTGCATATACCCTCAAAAATTTATTGTTTTAGCAATAAATGAGCAAAATTTGAATAAACCATCTTGTACTATTTTTCGATAAAATCAACCGAACGCTTCACAAAAGTCAATAAAGCTTCACCTTTCAAAAGATTTTTTGACAGTAATGCCAAATCAATAACTTGTTTTATCAATTTGTTTTTAACAGCCCATTCTTTCAAAATTTTATTCTTTTCATTCTGAATGTCAGATCGTTGTTGATGAAGTTTCTCTTTTTGTTCTTTTTCTTCGGTCGAAATCTCTTCTTCTTTTTTATTTTTTGTAAGTTTTTCTAAAGCATCAATTTCAGTATCAACCGATTTAATTTTATTGTTCAGTTCATTTACTTTTTCGCCTAATTCAGTATTTTTCTGTTCAATTATTTGTTTAGTTATTTGATGTGATGCGTTGATAACCAAATTATAGTTGTCAGGTAAATTATTGTACAAATTAACTTCTGCACCACCAAGCAATCCGATGTCTTTCATTCTTCGCATATATTCAGATTGAGTAATTACAACAGGCAGTTCCTGTTCGCCTAAATTCCTGAACTGAACAAAATAAGTACCAACTGTTTGAGGTGCTGCCGCTTCATAAACGGTTGTCATATCGTCTTGTTCTTCTTTGCTGATTTGAAGATTTTTTTTGTCGTCTTTTCTGACAAGATTATCAATAGTATCTGAATCTACACGAGCAAAACGAGCATTTTCGAGCTTTGATTCGTACATATTAATAAACGGCATATCAAATGCACCATCTAAAACTAATACGTCATAAACTTTATTTTTGGCATCTTCTATAAATTTATATTGTTCGGTTTTGTTGGTTGTGTATAGATAAATTAATTTTTTGTCAGAATCGGTTTGATTATCTTTTATTATTTTTTGGTATTCTTCTGATGAAAAATATTTATTATCGACATTTTTGAATAATAAAAATTCTTTTGCTCTGTCATAGAATTTTTCATCAGTCAGCATACCATATTGAATGAACAATTTAAGGTCGTCCCATTTCTTTTCAAAGTCATCGCGTTGATTTTTGAAAATTTCCGACAATTTGTCAGCGACTTTCTTTGTGATATGATTAGAAATCTTTTTAACATTTGAGTCGGTTTGTAAATAACTTCTGGAAACATTTAGCGGAATGTCAGGTGAATCAAGCACTCCGTGTAAAAGTGTCAAAAATTCAGGCACTATGTTTTCAACAGAATCGGTTACAAAAACTTGATTTGAATAAAGTTGTATTTTATTTTTCTGAACTTCAAGATTAGTTCTGATTTTCGGGAAGTACAAAACACCGGTCAGATTAAAAGGATAATCAACATTCAAATGTATATAAAATAAAGGTTCTTCCCAGCTTTGCGGATATAAGTCTTTGTAAAATTTTTTGTAATCTTCTTCTTTTAAATCGGTTGGTTTTTTCTTCCACAATGGTTCTGTTTCATTTATAATTTTGTCTTTATCAGTATCAACGTATTTTCCGTCTTTCCACTCTTGTTCTTTTCCAAAACCGATAGGAATAGGTAAAAATTTGCAATATTTATTCAGGAGTTTTTCGATTTTAGAATTTTCGAGGAACTCTGCTTCTTCATCACCAACATACAAAATAACGTCAGTACCTCTTGTTTCTTTTTCTGTTTCTTCTATTGTAAATTCCGGCGAGCCGTCGCAAACCCATTTTACTGCCTTACTGTCAGGTTTATAAGATTTGCTAATCAGCTCTACCTTTTGAGCAACCATAAATGCTGAATAAAAACCAAGTCCAAAATGACCTATTATAGCTTCAATTTTATCTTTGTACTTTTCCAAAAAGTAATTAGCACTTGTAAAAGCGATTTGGTTGATGTATTTATCAACTTCTTCTGCATCCATACCTATTCCGCTGTCGGAAATAGTAATAGTTTTATTTTCTTTGTCCACTTTAACTCTGATTGTTAAATCGCCAAGTTCTTCTTTAATTTCTCCACTCCGAGCAATTGCTTTTACTTTTTGTGTCGCATCAACTGCATTAGAAACTAATTCGCGTAAAAAAATTTCCTGTTCCGAATACAAAAATTTTTTGATTATCGGGAAAATGTTTTCGGCAGTTACTCCAATTTTTCCTGTTTGTTTTGCCATAATGACTATTTTTTATGGTTAAATTTTGATTATTTACTGAATAAATCTTTATAAATAGAATTATATTTTTATATTAATTTCGTTAGTTGTTTTTTCAAACCTTATGCCAACTGATTTGATTTGAAAAACAACATTAGATGTTTTTGCTTAAAAAATTGGTTTATAGCACTATACGTATAAAATAGATATAATTCAAAGATGTGACTTTTTGTCAGTTTTTCTATCTGTTTTTATTCAAAATAAAAAAGTTATAAGTTGATTTTCTTTAATAATTCCTTTGCCACTATATCAACTTCGTCATATTTTTCACCATCAGTAGGGGCTTTTTCTATTTTGGTAATGTCTTCTTTTAAAATAATTATAAATTCTATAGGCATTTTGTCAATAACTTGAGATAAAACCCAGTATTTCCAAACATCATCGTCAGTCATTAGAATTTTTTTTATAACAGGAATAATATCTTCGCCGGCTTTACAAAGTAATGGAACTATTTTTTGAGCAACAGGCCAGTTATAA
>DYKL01000413.1 GCA_020722645.1 Acetofilamentum sp.
ATATCATTTTTTTACACAGATAATTATTTCATCTTAATATTAAGGAAAAGACCATAAAATTTTTAAATAAGTCGCTCAAATTATGAAAAATAATTAGATGTTAATTATTGCTTGGAATTACAAATTCGGAAAATTTTGTTTTATTATCAAAATAATTTTCAATTTATTATTTAAAATTTTACATTTGTCAAAATTAAAATTTATATATATTAATTTGGAATAATGATTGCAGTAAATTTCAAAAAATTGAATCTTATGAATAAACTTTCGTTTTTAATACTTATTTCAGCTTTTCTGTTTACAACTTCCACAAAAGTTTTTTCACAAAACAAAAAATTACAGAAAGCTGATGTTTATATGCAGGCAGGTGAATATCTGAAAGCTTACGAACTTTACGTTAAAATATTTCCGAAATCAAAAAAACGTGAAGAACAAGCCGAAATTTCTTTCAAAGCAGGTGTTTGTGCAAAATATATGTATGATTCACAAAACGTTATTAAATGGTTAAAAAAAGCAGTTTTGTACAAATACCAAGACCCATTGGTTCATCTGTATCTTGCTGATGCATACAGAACAAGAGGTCTTTATAAAGATGCCAAAGAGTACTATGCTAATTACAAGGACCTTGTTCCCAACGACGAAAGAGGTGAAAACGGAATGATTTCCTGCGATTTGGCAGAAGAATGGATTAAAACCCCTACCCGATTTTCAGTTACTGAAATTACCGCTTTAAACACAAGAGACAACGACTTTGCTCCTTCTTTTGCAGGTGCCGATACAAACACTTTGTATTTTACTTCAACAAGAAGTTCTGCTGCCGGCTCTGAGGTTAATGCAAACTCAGGCGTAAATTTCGCTGACATATACGTCTCTACAAAAGATAAAAAAGGAACTTGGTCTGTTCCTGTCCCTGTTCCGGGTGCTGTTAATTCTGAATTTGATGACGGTTCCTGCTGTTTTTCTCAAGACGGCAGAATAATATTCTTTACTCATTGTCCTGTTATTGAAAATAAAAATGCCGGTTGCAAAATTTTCACTTCCGAATATTCGGGAGATCAATGGACAACACCTCAAATCCTTCAAATATCTAACGAAGCAGTTGCCGACACATCTATGTCTATCGGACAACCTTATCTGTCGCCTGACGGGCTTACTTTGTATTTTGTTTCTGACAGCAAAAGCGGTCTTGGTGGCAAAGATATCTGGAAGATGACAAGACAAAACAAAACTGCTAAATGGTCTTCGGCTGAAAACCTTGGTGCTGATATAAATACAAAGTACGACGAGCTTTATCCTTCTTGTGATATCAAAGGAAATTTATACTTTTCTACCGAAGGAAGAGTCGGAATGGGCGGTTTGGATATTTTTAAAGCTACTCCCAAAGAAAATGGCGGTTGGACTGTCGAAAATATGAAATACCCCGTCAATTCTTCCGCTAATGATTTTGGTATCGTTTTCAATCCTTTTTCTGATAAAATCGGATATTTATCATCTGGCAGAAACCAAACAAAAGGCGATGACATTTATTTTTTCAGTCAAAAACCTTTAAATATTACATTAAGGGGATATGTTATAAATGAAATCAACCACGCATATCTGCTTGATGTCGATGTTGAAATTACCGGAAGTGACGGCAGCAAAAAAACAATAAAAACTGATGACAAAGGTTCTTTCAGCGTAAAACTCAAAGAAGATGTTGATTATATGATACTTACTTCCAAAAAAAACTTTCTGAAAGCTACCGGTAGTGTCTCAACAAAAGGTGTAAAAGAAGATGGAAAAATATTTGAAAAAGAGCTATATATGAAACCAAGTATTGGTAATATCAAGCTGAAAAATATACGTTACGACTTTGGAGATACTACTCTCAGAGAAGAATCAAAAGTTGCACTTGACGAACTGATTGAAATCCTTGAAATAAATTCAACTGTTACAATTGAATTAAGAGCACATACCGATTTCAGAGGTTCAGATCCTGCAAACCTAAAACTTTCACAAGGAAGAGCTAATTCTGTTGTGGCTTATCTTATTAACAACGGCATAAAAAAAGACCGTCTTGTTGCAAAAGGTTACGGAGAAAGCGAACCGTTTGTTGTTGATGAACTTACAGCAAAAACATATCCTTTTTTGACAGTCGGAGATATTTTAAATGAAAAATATATTTTGGCTTTAGAAACAGAAGAGCAAAGAGAAATATGCCACGAATTAAACCGCAGAACTGAATTTAAAGTTCTCAGCGAAAATTATTCTGATAATCACGAAAAGTTTGGTGACTAAAAATATAAATTAACTAATAAAAAGCTTATGAAAAATTCAAAATTTATACTTGTTTTTAGCCTGCTAGGTTTCTTTTTGCTTTCTTCATTATCAGCAAACAGTGCCAATTATTTTGTAAAAAAACAAAACATAACATTAATGAGTTTAGTCTATAAAGTTCATAAAGTTAAATTACTAAAAATAAGCACCTTACATAAATTATAAAATATTTTTTTTAAAAACACTAATAATCAAGCACATAGATTGTTTAGCTGAAATAAAACAAGCTTTTTAGACCGCACTCATAAATAATATGAAATAAGTTAAGTTCCGGATTACAAATCATTATTGTCCGAAACATAAAATACTATATTATAAGACTTTACATTTTAAAATTGCAATCAAAAGTATATATAAAACTTTTTATTTCGTTTAAGACTTCGTCTTAAATGCTCAAATAACTGCAAGTTTGTAACTTGCATTTTTCACCCGCCTTTTCGTCTCTGCGAGGCAAACGTCATTGCGAGGCACGAAGTAGCTGTCTCGTTAAAACGGAACTTACTATGAAAAATCCAGTATTTCTAAGGGTTTGAGCATATAAAAACT
>DYKL01000414.1 GCA_020722645.1 Acetofilamentum sp.
AAGAGCGTTCGCCTCACACGCGAAAGGTCACAGGTTCGAACCCTGTACCACCCACCACAATTAAACTTTCAGGAATTTTGCCGATTGATTCAGCCGCCGCCGAATTTCGTATTTCGCTTTGCGAAATGCGCCGCCATAAATATTTTGACCTTTTGTTGAAAATTTTATATGCTAATGATAGCAAGTGAGAATGGTACCTGTAAAGTAATCATACTAAAACTATACTACGATGTCAAAAGAAATTTCAACTATCGCCAAAAATATAAAGAAATACCGAGCAAAAATTGGTATATCCCAAGACAAGTTATCTAAATTCGCCGGTATTACTTTACACACAATCACTAAAATTGAGTCAGTGGCTACGCCCGATCCAAGAATTGAAACTATGGCTAAAATAGCCAAAGGGTTAGATGTTTCAATTGATGATTTAGTGAGATAATTATGAACAAAAAAGATTTAGGTGCATTTTATACCCCGAAACACACTGTTAATTACATGCTTGGATTGTTGTCGGGATTTAATGAAAAAAGTAAATTATTAGAACCTTGCGGTGGAGACGGCGCTTTCGTGTCCGTTGTTTTAGAAAATAATTTATTGAAATCCAATCAAATATCCGTGTGGGATATAAACCCAGAAGTTAGAAATTATACTGAAAAATTTGGTGTTAAGTTTGAACTTAAAGACACACTATTAGAAACAACTTTCCAAGACAATTTATTTAATAAGATAAACAAATTCACACATATTATTGGCAATCCTCCGTACTTAAATAAGCAGAGCAATTATATTAAAAAAAATAAGAAGGAATTAAAAAAAATTTATGATGAAATTGGGGTAAACGATACCTACGCACTTTTTATTTATCTATGTTGCCATTTACTAGAAGAAAATGGGCAGTTATGTTTTATTACGAGCGACACCTATTTGACATTAGGTATTCATAAAAAATTAAGAAAATACCTGTTGAAAAATTTTGTTATTAAAACTATCACTTTATGTCCGCGTAATTTGTTTAAAGATACTGGCGCGTTAGTGAATACTTGTATTATCAATTTAGTCAACAAAAAACCAGGCAATAATGACGGCATTATTTTTAATGATTGCCGCAATCTGGAAGTGGGAAATTATGGCGGCAAAAAACATTTTATAAAACAAAATAAAATTCTTAATTACCCAGACTATGTTTTTGATTTTAGTGGAAATAGGAAATTGATTGAAAAAATTAAAAAATTCAGAAAGTTAGTTGATATTGTTGACGGTGGGCTAGGAATGCATACTACCGATAACGAAAAATTTTTAGGGATAGTCGATTATAAAGGCATAAGGTACGCCAAAAATGGAGTAAGAAAAATTGTGCCAATAGATGAAGTTAAAAAAGGCGGTTGGAAATTCTACCATAAAAAGGGCGGAAACACAAAATACTATTTGCCAGCGGAGTATTGTATTAAATGGGACGATGAAACGATAAAAAATTATAAAATGCCCAAAAATTATAATCTAAACGACGAAAGACAAGGTTTTTTAATTTCCGGCATTTGTTCCACATTATCAGCGAGATTGGCAACTGTCGGCGCACTATGGGAAAGCAATAAAGCCATGTGTTTTTTTCCAAAAGAGCCAAATAGATACCCTCCGGAGTTTTTTGTCGGTATACTTAATAGCGAGACATATAATAAAATTATCAAGATTATGAATCACACAAATTCTATTCAAATTAGAGATATTAAAAAGTTGCCATTTTTTGATTTTGATAACGAAGATATTAAACAAATTACTAGAATTGTTAAAAATATAATCAAACAAAAGAAAAATAATTTGAACTATGATTTCTCTTCTGAACAAAAACAGATAAACCAAATTGTTAATAAATATATTCTATGAATTATGAAAAATAGAAAAGTAAAATCAAATAGGGCACAAGCAGATTATTTTGAATTATTGGTTTGCCAGTATATTTGTCATTTGTATAACATTACTTTTTCCTACAGTAAGGATTTAGCCGAACTTTCTAACAAAATATTATCTTTGCCAAGTGGCGCGGCGAGATTGAAATTACAAAATGATAATTTCATTAAAATTCAGCCGAAAATTAAGGGAATTTTAGATTATGAAATAGGTCAAAAAGGAAAAGTCATAAATGTTATTTGGGTTGGTAGAAATTTGTTAATTGAAACTACTTCAGATGTTGATGTTGAACATATCAGCAGACAGAAAACAAGATTTTCTATAAAATCAATAGCCAATACCGGCACTGGGACATTAAAGAATCTTGGTGGTAGACAAATCAAAAAATATTTAGGTGTTGATTTTTCAAATGATTATAAAGAAATGTGGGAAAAATTAAGAAAATATTTAAACGACCCCACTTCCTCGCAAGATCAAATTAAGAAGAGGGTACAGAGAAATCAGAAATTATTAAAATGGGCTACGGAAAATGGCAAAAAATATCAAATCATTCTAAATGAATTATGTTTTAAGAATTTTAATTCCCTTTCTCTAATTCAAAAAATAAATTTTTTGAATTTTATTACTGATTGCGACGATGATAATTTATATGTAATTATAGTAAATTCTACTGATGTGATTATTTATAAGCCAATTGAAAAAAATTTGAAGTTGATAAAAAATATTGAAGCCAGAAAAGACAAACTGACTGATGTGGGTTATACTATATTCGTTGACAATAAACCGACTTACAGGGTTCAAACGAATAATACTAATGGCATTGGCATAAGCGCATTTTGTCAAAGAATTTTTTGGGTATAATAGGCGGCACACCAACTTCACTGGCACGAAATTCGGCGACGGCGAGTGTGAGAGTTGTGCATGCGAACCCTGTACCACCCATATTACAAA
>DYKL01000023.1:0-13868 GCA_020722645.1 Acetofilamentum sp.
AATTATTTTCATTCTATTGGTGTGAGAACTTTAAGGTTCTCATGGGGGTTTCATATATATTATTGCCTAATTGTAGCAAACAAAAATAATGATAAAAATATTAAAAACAATATGTTTTTTGTTTATTATTTTAGATTATGTCGGATAATACCAATTGTATTTATAAAATAGTCTAACTATTTTATAAATTTACAATGGTTATTGCCGATGTTGCTTGATAATAGTCAGATATGACAAAGTCGAAATTGGACTATATTGAAAACCGAATCGGTATTAAAATAAACAAAAAACGGCAAAAACACACTTTTTTTAAATTCATTTTGAGTGTCATTGCCGAATTTTTATGTTTTAATTTTTCGATGTTTATTTTTCAAAAGTATAAATTACATCAAAGTTTATTTCGTTAATATCACTGTTTCTTTTGATAATAAGTGAATTTTTAGAAATTTCATTTATATCAAAAGCAATTATTTCAGTTTCGAGCTGAATATTTAAACTTTTTCCGTCTTCACTAACAGACCAATTACCAGTAACACTATCAACAGTTGTTTTGAAAGACATTGTGCTGTCTTCGTTAAATGTAATTGTTTCAGTATTAAGATTTTCCAAAATAGTTTTTTTGACTTGTTCTTTTGTTAATTCATCTAATTGCAACTGATAATTGTCTATTATTTCCTGATAAGCAAATTTCATAGTGTCGTCTAAAATTTCTAACTGGTCAGCATACAGCTGAATTTGTTCTTTTAAGTTTTCGACTTGCAAATTATATAACAAATCTGCAATTTCGTCAATTTTTGTAATTTCGGTATTAGTGTTTTTCCATTCACCAATCAATAGCTCATCAACTGTTTTTTTACAAGAGCTAAAGCCGAAGATTAAAGAGACCGAGATAATTATTAAAGCTGTTTTTTTCATAATAATATGATTTTTATTAATAAATTAGTTTATCGTTTTTTTTAAATGATATTAATATTGCATATTAAACATGTGTTTTCGCACAAATATTATTCTCAATAGTTCGGTATATTTTATAGTAATTCGTTTATATTCAGTAAATTATGTTTGCATAAGCAACTAATTGCTAATTGGTTTAAAATCAATAATTTGCAAATTGGCTAATTAAAAAATTAACGAATTATTGATTCTAAAAAAACACTATCTTTCAATTAGGTGTTCGAGTTTGCTCATATATTTTTTCTTAATATCGTATATAAAGCCGAATGAAGCGTCATCAATTCTAAGTTCTCCTTTTGTAACGTGTCCAAGCGAAAGAAACGGGAAATCCTGTTTTCGCATAAAATCAATAAAAGTATTAATTTTATTTGGAGTAACCGAAACGACAACTCTGCTTTGAGATTCTCCAAACAAAAAGGCATCAGGTCTGATTTCAGAATCGGTTGTAATATCAAAACCAACATTGAAAACCATTGCAGACTCAACTAAACTTACAAATAGTCCGCCTTCTGAAACGTCGTGAGCCGACCTTATTAATCTGCGTTTTATAAGCTGTTTTAAAACTTTTTGCAGTTTATGTTCCGTATTCAAATCAAAAAAAGGAACAGGAGAGTGTTTTACGGCGTGGAAAAAGTTTAGATATTCAGAAGACGATATGTCTTCTTTTGTCTCGCCTAAAACAAAAATTACATCTCCTTTATCTTTAAAACCTATAGTCATAATATCGTTCTTGTTTTGAATAATGCCTAACATACCTATTACCGGAGTCGGAAAAATCGGCTCTTTTTTATCGTCTGTTACAGTTTCATTATAAAAGCTGACATTACCGCCTGTTACGGGAGTTCCGAATTTTTTACAGGCTTCATTCATTCCTTTGATAGTTTCTACAAACTGCCAGTAAACTTCCTGATTATATGGATTTCCGAAATTTAGGCAATTAGTTATTGCAACAGGCTCTCCGCCGCTGCAAACAATATTTCTTGCGGCTTCTGCTACTGCAATTTGAGTTCCAATGAAGGGATCTGCATAAACATATCTTGAATTGCAGTCTGTTGTCAAGGCAAGAGCTTTTTCTGTATGTTTTAGATTTACAATTCCGGCATCAGCAATAAAGTTTGTATTTATGGTAGATGTTCTTACCATTGTGTCGTATTGTTCAATTATCCAACGTCTTGAAACAATATTCGGACTTTCCAAAAGTTTACAGGCAACTTCTTTTATATCTTCGGGCTCGGGGATTTCATTAAAATCAAATTCATCATTTTTGAACAAATAAGTTGGTTTTCTGAATTCTCTTTCATAAACCGGTGCGCCTCCACCAAGTACAAGAGAACTGGCGGGTACTTTAGCTACCAATTCGCCTTTCCATAAAAATTCAAGTTCATTGCCCTTTGTAACAGTACCAATTTGAGCAAATTGTAAGTCCCATTTTTTGAATATTTTTTCTACTTCTTTTTCAGAACCTTTTTTAATCACAACTAACATTCTTTCTTGTGATTCAGAAAGCAGAATTTCCCAAGGTTCAATGTTTTGTTGTCTTAAAGGGACTTTGTCAATGTCAATTTTCATTCCGTGTTCACCTTTTGCTGACATTTCTGAAGTAGAACAAATTATACCGGCAGCACCCATATCTTGCATACCTATAATAAAATCAGTTTCTGCAAGTTCTAATGAAGCTTCAAGAATAAGTTTTTCGGCAAAAGGGTCGCCAACCTGAACAGAAGGTAAATCTTCGTGGGAATTTTTTGTTAAATCTGCTGATGCAAAAGTAGCTCCGTGTATTCCGTCTTTACCTGTTGCCGAGCCAAAAATATAAACAGGATTACCGACACCTGTAGCAATTGCTGAAATTATGTTTTTTGTATTTACTATGCCGACAGACATTGCATTAACCAAAGGATTTGTATTATAGCAGGAATCGAAGTAAACTTCACCGCCAACAACAGGGACACCAAAACAGTTTCCGTAATCGCCAATACCTTTTACTATGCCTTTTATAAGCCATTTGGTTTTGTCCAGATGGATATCGCCGAAACGTAAAGAATTTAATTGAGCAATAGGTCTTGCTCCCATCGAAAAAATATCTCTGTTAATGCCGCCAACTCCGGTCGCAGCTCCCTGATATGGTTCTATTGCAGATGGGTGATTATGTGATTCTATTTTGAAAACGCAAGCTATATCATCTCCCAAATCAACAACTCCGGCATTTTCTTTGCCCGGTTCGGCAAGAAGATGTTTTCCCTCACGGTGCAAAGTTTTTAACCACTTAATTGAATTTTTATATGATGCGTGCTCAGACCACATTACTGAATATAGGCTTAATTCCGTAAAATTTGGCGTACGTCCCAATATTTCTTTTATTTTTTTAAATTCTTCGGGTAAAAGTCCGAGTTTTTCGGCTGTTTTTATAGTTACTTCCATAAAATTGTACAGTTGAAAGTTAATTAAGTTAATTAAATAAACAAAGTTGTATTCAATTGTAAATCATCGCTTATCTGATTTATTGTTTTTCAGTAAGTATTTGCTTTAATTTACAACAAACAAAAATTTTTTATAGTGCAAACTTAACATTAAAATCAATCCGAACAACTAAATTTTTGATTTTTAAAAATAATTTTTTGAAAATCTGATATTTAAGAATTTGAATTTTTTGATTTTCATTGCGAAGCATTAACTTTAATATTTGAACAATTTTAAAAGTAAAAAAGTTCGCTCCGTTATAAGTCTAAAAAACTAAATTTTCAACTATTAAACGAAACAAACTTTTTAAAAAGCTTTTTAGCGAACTGTTATAAATGAGTCAAGTTTTGCCGGACACGCCATTTAGAGCTAAAATTTTCGGTTTATTTATAAGTTTCAGATAGCCTGAACAAGATTATCTTTTAATCTATAAGTGTTTTCAGCTTCGGCATATTGTATTTTAAGTTGATTAAAAACTTCTTCGACAGTTTCAATTTTTGTTGCTTTATATGCGTTACTGCCAGCAAAAGCAAAACCGTCTTTCATATTTCCGTTAGCAGCATTAAAAAGTGCCTCAGCTATACAGTAAGGGACATTTTTATAATCACAGGTTTTTAAACATTTCCAAAGACATTTAACCGGTTTTTTCTTACCGGCAGTTACACTTTTAAGGAAGTCGTTGTTTATTGCTCTACCGGGCAAACCTACCGGACTATCAATAACAACTACATCAGAGGCAGATGAATTAATATATTCCATTTTAAATTTTATATCAGCATCACATTCGTAGGTAGTAACAAATCTGGTTCCCATTTTAACACCATCAGCTCCCGATTGAACAGCTTCAAAAATATCATTCCCCGAATAAATTCCGCCACCTGCGATAATTGGAATTTTATGACCATATTTTTGTTCAAAAGGAATCAATATTTCTCTTGTTTCTTTGATGATTTCGAATAAAGTTTTGGTTTCTTTTAATAGCTCATCTTTTTTGAAACCAAGATGTCCGCCGGCTTTTGAGCCTTCGATAACAACTGCATCAGGAATACGGTTGAATTTTTGATCCCAGGTTTTAAAGGTTAGTAATGCAGCTCTTGCCGAAGATATTTTAGGAATATATTTGGTTTTGGAATAAATGAATTCATCATTTGTAACTGTTTCAGGTTTTTTTAGGAATAATCCGGCACCTACAATAATAATGTCCAAATTATTTAGAGCAACTTTGAATAATTCATCAAAATCGGATACAGCAAGCATTATATTTGCTCCAATTATACCGTTTGGTGATAATTCTCTGGCTTTTTTAATCTCTGTTGTAAATCCCTTTATATTATTTGCAGAAGTAAATCTTCCTTTTACAGAATATTTCATACCGATTCCAACAGCTGAAATTATTCCAACACCTCCCTGATTCGCAACTGCTGATGCTAAGCCAGATATAGACACTGCTACACCCATTCCGCCCTGAAAAACAGGTACTTTGATTTTTAAATCACCTATTTGAATTGATTTCATTTTTATTTTTTTTCAAAAATACAATTAATAAGAATGTCTTTTTTTATAAGGTATTAAATCAAAAATTTAGATTTGTTTTTTAAGTTTCAGGGACGAATTGCATTCGCTTGTATATTTTAAATGAGAACATTACTTATTTTATTAAAAAATATAATTAGGGTTGAAATTTTAAGTTTTTAATAAAAAATCAAATTTTTCAGTTTTAAAAAAACAGTAAAAATCAGATTAAATCTTTTAGTTTTGTAATATAAGTTCTGGAAACAGGAATAGGGAAGTCGATGTTTTGTAAAAATAGTTTTAATCCTTGCGAGTTACCTTCTGCTTTTTCAATATAATTGGTGTTTACAAGATAAGTGCGATGGCATTTGAAAATAAAATTGTAGCTTTTAAGCAAATTTTCAGCATTTAACAATTTTGTTCTTACAAGGTGTTTGTTGATTTTATTTTTTTCTTTCCAGAAAATCTCAATATAATTTGCAGCAGATTTAATCAAGTATATTGAATTTGCAGTTAGTGAAATTGTATCATTTTTATACTCAGATTCAAAAACGACTATATTGTCAGGAGAGTTGATTTTAGCTAATATTTTTCGGTTGAGTTCAATAGCATCGCTGAGATTTAGTTTCAATAGCCTGTTTTGGTTAAGAAAAACTAAAATAGTAATAGGGAGAACTCCAATTAAAATGATTTTTAGAAAGTCGATTCCTGATAAAATGCTGATATTCAAATATTTGAAATAAAAATAAAAAGCAACAGCCAGTGCAGATAAAAGCCAAGTGTTCCATAAAATCTCCTTAAAAATATTCCATTTATCATTTGTGAAAAAACGATTCAAATATGATGGTAAAACTAATAAATGAAAACTCAAAACAGCAAAGGTTATTACAGCAACAAAAAAACAAACTTTTAATTTTGAACCTATAGATAGTTCTATCATATTAAACGGCTGAAAGAAAAAAAGAATCAACCCGAAAACAATACTTATAAAAAATGTAATTTTAGCATTGTGTATAGGGTCGGTGTTAAAAGGATAGGGTTTTCTTAAAAATTTCAGCATATTGCCATTTTTTATTCAGTTCTTTATTTACTTAATAAATGGTAAAAAAATCGGTCTTGGTTTAAAACCGTTGAAATTTCAGGTGCGGACAACTGAAATGTCGGTAATACACGCTTTTGTCGGTATCCACTCCGACAAAATCAACAGGTTTAAACCAATATCAAAAATTCTAATCAATTTACACTCAAAAAGATATTTTGCTGTATTATTGTTTATAACAAGTTTTGCAAATGTAACAAAATATTTATGAAAAAAATTATCTTTTCAAAATTTTGCTTTATGGATTAAATATGAAAGTTATTGCTAAAATTATATTTTTTGTTTATTTATCTGTAATTTCGGATATTTGATTGTTTTTTTTAAGCAATTCATTTTCTAATGAATAACTGAAAAAATAAAATAAATTTCATTAGCAAGATTAGGTGTTAAATATTTATCTGATAGAATTGTGAAAAATTGAATTTTCTAATTATAAAAAAAAATTTTATCTTTGTAATTGATGAAAAAATAAAAAAAATGAGCGATCAAATGTTAAAAATATTGATAGAATCAGCTTGCGAAAGTGGTAAAATTAGTGATTCTGACAGAAAATTAATTGAGCATAAAGCTCAGCAAATGGGTGTCTCTTCAGAAAAAGTTAATAAAATGATAGAGGAAGCTCTTCAAAAAAAACAACATAAATCAGAAGGGCTTGAATCGGGATTTATCTCTGTTGACGATATAAAAAAACAAACTCCTCCTCCTCCGCCACCACCTGTTAATGAAAAAAAATTAGAAGAATCTAAATTTACAGACTTAAAACCTTTGAGTACGCAAGGTGCTATGAGTATTGTCTCACAGGCAAAACAGTACGGAAAATGGATAATAATTAAAAGAATAAAACCCGAATATAAGGATAATCCTAAGTATCGAGAACTTTTTATGCGTGAGTTTGAAAATGCTTATCATTTAGACCACCCGCATATTGTTAGGCTTTTGGACAAAGGCGAAGATACAGAAGGTTTGTATTACACAATGGAATACATTGACGGTCGTCCTTTGAGTCAATTAATAACACCCACAGGCGTTAATAATGATTCTATTGCTGAAAATGTTGCCAGACAAATGCTTGATGCTCTTTCTTATGTTCATAAAAAACAAATTTTTCATCGAGACCTTAAACCAGACAATATCTACGTTACTTTCAGAGGCGACAATGTCAAAATTCTGGATTTTGGACTTGCAGCAGCTGATTATTTCGAAGACGATTTATTAAAGGTCGGTACGCCCAGATACGCTTCTCCCGAGCAAATGCAGAAAGGTTATGATGTTGACCAGAGAGCCGATATTTTTTCTTTTGGAAAGATATTTCTTGAAATGCTTACAGGAAGCGTTAATCCTGATAGTGCTAAAGATATTAAAAATAATGCATACAAACATATAGTTTCTAAATCTATTGAACAAAATCCACAAGGCAGATTTCATAATTGCGATGAAATTATCAGAATTCTTAATAATCCGCAAACTGTTATAGATACTCCGCAAAAAGATACAAATGAAATAAAAGAAACAAAACCTCAGAAAGAAACTAAAAATGAGGAAGTAAAACCACCTAAAGAACCCAAAAAGTTTCCTTGGTGGCTTGTTATTTTGACAGTTGTACTTATTGGTGGCGGAATTGGATTGTATTTTGGTGTCTTTAAAGATAAAGGAACGAATCTAAACAATATTATCAGCGGAAACAAAGATAAAGATGTTATTGCAAAAGCCGATAGCTTGTACAAAGCGGGCGATTATATCGAAGCTAAAAAAGTTTACGAATCAATCAAGGAGAAAGATGAATATGTAAACAGTCAAATAGTTACGTTAAATACTGCTATTGATGATTTTGATAAAGCAAAGGCAGTTTTTGACCAAAAAAATATCGCAAGAGCTTTGAAAATGTTTAATGATGTTGTAAATAAATACCCTGATTTTATTACACCTCCCGAATATGTTGAAAAATGTAATGAAATTCTTAAATCAGTTGATTTAAAAACTTTGCAGATTGACAGTGAATCATCTACAAATAAACTTGGCTTACTGAATCAGGACGGTTATGTATTAGTTGATTTTCAATTTGAAGAAATTATTTTCAAATCCGGTGGACTTGACTGGAGAGATAAAGGACTGATTATTGTTAAAAATAGCGGGAAATACGGATTTATTGACAAAAATTTGAATTTTTTTGCTAAATGTGAGTATGACCCCGATAAAAATACAAAAAATTTGGTTTTTATTGCTCCTAATAAGATGAAAGTTAGTAAAAATGGCAGTACAGTTATGATTTACGTTGATGAAAATGGAAATGGTCATGTGAACTAAAAAATGATACAAGTTACAGGAAAATATACCAAAGCTGATATTTTTTTAGATGAACTCGATGAAACAACTTATTCTCAAATTGTTCAACTTGTTAATCAGCCTTCATTTACAAACTCTGTCAGAATTATGCCTGACACTCACGCCGGAGCATCAAATTCTGTCATTGGATTTACTATGCCTCTGTCTGATTCGATAATTCCGAACACCGTAGGAGTTGATATTGGCTGTGGAATGATTGCGGCAAAAGCTGAGGTCAAAAAATCCGATTTGAACTTTGAGAATATTGATAAAAAAATCCGTCAGACTATCCCAATCGGCAATAATGGCGGTGTCCATAAGAATGCTCTTATTGATTTCGAAAAAAAATTTTGGTTCGACAAAGCCAATGATATTTTATTCCGCTTTACGAAAAATTACAATAATCGCTATAAAACATCTTTTGTGCCCATTGAATACAATTACAGTTGGTTTTTGAAATTATGCAAAAAAATTGACGCTGATTCAAAATATATTGAACAAAGCCTTGGGACACTCGGCGGAGGTAATCATTTTATCGAACTATCAGAATCATCGCTTGATAAATCAATTTGGCTAACTATTCACACGGGTAGTAGAAACCTTGGAAAACAAATTGCGGATTATCACACAAAAATAGCTAAAAAAACAGGCGGATTTGACCAAACCGGTTTTGAAAAAGAATTTAATAAAGTAAAAGAAAAATTAAAGAAAAAAGGTAAAAAAGGTGAAATTCAAGAAGTTAGAAATGAATTGTTAAAAAAATATTCTCCGGCTGATACAAATATTCCTTCAAATATGTATTATTTGAAAGGTATGGATATGTATGAGTATTTTAAAGATATGATTTTTGCTCAGGTTTATGCTTCAATGAATAGAGAATTGATAATTGAAAATATTTTTAAAATTTTGAAAGCAAATTTGCTTGAAAAAATAGAAAGCGTTCATAATTATATTGATTTTGAAGATTTTATCATAAGAAAAGGTGCTATTCGTTCTTATATGGGCGAAAAAATGATTATTCCTTTCAATATGGCAGACGGAATTTTGATATGCGAAGGAAAATCAAACGAAGAATGGAATTTCTCTGCCCCACACGGTGCCGGTCGTCTGCTAAGCCGAAGACAAGCAAAAGAAAAGCTTAGTTTAGATGATTACAAAAAAATTATGAACGACAGAAATATTTTTACGACCTCTGTCGGTAATTCAACGCTTGATGAAGCTCCACAAGCATATAAAGATGCAAAAATGATTGAAAAAGCAATTGAACCAACCGCAAAAGTTTTATTTAAGCTAAAACCACTCTATAATTTAAAATCAGCATAAACTTGTTTTTAAGCATTTTTTAAATTCTTTATAATCAATAAATTTGCAGATTATTTTTAAAAATTATTTTGTTAAACTTATAATTAAAAACAATGAAATTTAATTCAAAACTTATTCACGCCGGTGAAATACACGACGTTTTTGGCAGTGCAACAGTGCCGATTTATCAAACTTCTACGTTCAAATTCAAAAATGCTGACCACGGTGCAGCTTTGTTTTCAGGTACAGAACAAGGATATATTTACACACGTATTGGAAATCCAACAATCAGAGCATTTGAACAGAATATTGCTTCTTTGGAAAACGGATTTGACGGTATAGCAGTTAGTTCAGGTATGGCAGCTGTTACAAATGTTTATTTGACAGTACTTGGAGCCGGTTCTCACGTTGTAAGCAGTGGTTCTGTTTATGGTCCTTCAAGAGGTGTTCTTGAACAAGATTTAGTAAGATTCGGCATCGAAGCAACATTCGTAAATGCATCTGACTTAAATTCAGTAAGAGAAGCAATCAGACCAAATACAAAACTTATTTATTTAGAAACTCCTGCTAATCCTACTATGGAAATTACCGATCTGGAAGCAGTCGCTAAAATCGCTAAAGAAAAAAACATTATCGTTGCTGTTGACAATACTTTTGCAACTCCTTTTTTACAAAAACCTTTGGATTTAGGTGCAGATATAGTTTTGCACTCTATCACCAAATTCATCAACGGACACGCTGACATTGTAGGCGGAATCGTTATTGCTAAAACCGAAGAATTATACAAAAAGCTGCGTCATACTATGATATATTTCGGTAGCAATATGGATCCTCATCAGGCTTTTATGGTACTCAGAGGTGTTAAAACTCTTGCAATTAGAGTAGAAAGAAGTCAGGAAAATGCAATGAAAGTAGCTCAATTTTTGGAAAGTCACCCCAAAGTGGCTTGGATTAAATATCCCGGATTAAAATCGCATCCCCAGTATGATTTAATTCAAAAACAAATGGCAGGACCAGGTTCTATGATTAGTTTCGGTCTTAAAGGTGGTTTAACAGCCGGTAAAAAGTTAATGGACAATGTTAAAATGATTATTTTGGCTGTTTCTTTGGGTGGTGTCGAAAGTCTTATTCAACACCCTGCATCAATGACTCACGCTGCGGTTTCAAAAGAAGGCAAAGAAAAGGCTGGTATTACTGATGATTTAGTGCGTCTTTCTTGTGGTATTGAAGATGTGGAAGACATTATTGCAGACTTGAAACAAGCATTAGAAAAATGCTAAAACAATACAGAAAAGTCGCATTATAATAAATGTTTAAAATGCGACTTTTTTTTTACTTTCTTTTTACAACAACATCAATATCCGGTTTTATTTCAACAGAATAAATACCATTAATCCATTGTCTGTGAAACCTCATTTTTGGCTCTAATTTACCTTCAATTGGAGTTTGCGGGAAAATCCAAAAATATCGGTTTTCGATATAAATACCGGAAACAGTTTCGTTGTTTTCCGCTGTAATTGTAATTTCAAAGTCTTGCGGATAACCGCGACCGAAATTACTGATAATTTTTGTAAATTTACCCGCCGGGCATTTAATTGTTTTCATTTTTTTATAATTTAGAATAAAAATTCGACAATTCAATTTATCAATTTGTCGAGTTTAAACAAATTTATTTTTTCTTTAAATATTCCAACAAAACTTTTTCTGCAGTAACCGGCATAGATTTAATTCTAACACCCAAAGCATCTTCCACAGCATTTGCTACCATAGGTGCAGCCGGCAACATAGTTTGTTCACCAATTCCTCTTGCACCAAAAGGTCCGTCTGGTTGCGGAACTTCGACTAAAATCGAAATAATTTCGTCGGGAATATCTTTTGCAGTCGGTATTTTGTAGTCCGTAAAATTAGGATTCAGTAGTTTACCGTTTTTATCGTATCTGATGTCTTCGTACAAAACAGTTGCCAGTCCTTGTAATAATCCGCCAGCAACTTGTCCTTTTGCCAAACTTGCATTTAAAACCTGCCCTGCATCAATAGCTTCGGCGACTTTAAGAATTTTAATTTTTCCGGTTTGTTTATCAACTTCCAAAATAACAGCACCTGCTCCAACAGTGTAGTGAACATTAGGATGTCCGCCCTGACTTGTATCCGGGTCGGCTTTTGTAGATGAAAATTCCGGCATAAATACACCACGTCCAAGTATTGGACCACCTTTAAAAGTTCCATCGCCCATCATAATTCCATCAATAACAAAATTTTTGAGAGCTAGCTCGAAATTAGGATTTTGAGTAGATTTTACTTTTTCGTCTTCTAAATATAAAGAATCCTTAGGTAAATATTTAGTTCGTACAATTAAGTCAAAAATCTGATTTCGTGCATCAATAGCAGCTAATCTGACAGCATTCCCACAACTCCAGCTAACATGGGAAGCAACAGTTTGCCATTCATAAGGATTTCGGTCTGTATCAGGGTTTTCGGTTCTTATTTTTGAAACAGGTACGCTTAGAATTTCGCTTGCAATTTGAGCCATTACTGTCAAATAGCCTTGTCCGATGTCCATACCCGAAACCAAGATATTGATACTTGCATCTTCATTAAATTTCAAAAAACAAGATGATGAAGCATTTGGTGGCATAGCCGGTGCTTTCCAAAGTAATGAAAAACCTCTTCCAATAACTTTATTTTCATCAGAAGGTTTATATTCCTTGTCCCATTCAATTGCTTTTTTAACTTCTTCAATTGATTCGTGTAGTCCGTTTGGATTCATTTTAGCACCGTAGGCGGTTAAATCGCCTTCTTTGATGCCGTTTATTTTACGAATTTCAATTTCATCTATTCCCAAATGTTTTGCAATTCTTGTCATGTGAGATTCCAAACCGAATAAAAATTCGGAATATCCAAAACCTCTGTATGCACCTCCGGGAGGTAAATTTGTATAAACGCAAACAGAATCAATAGAAACATTATCAACTTTGTAAGGACCAATTGCCGACAAACCAACTGCATTGACTACATTTGCACCATATTCAACATAAGCACCTGCGTCCCAAAAAAGTTGATGGTCAATTGCAGTAATTCTACCGTCATTTTTTACGCCTATTTTTAATTTTGAAGTTACACCAAGCCTTTGATAAGTGTTGTAAAATTCACGTTCACGACTCCACATCAATTTTACGGTATGCCCCTGAACTTTTGTAGCAATAGCGGCAGCCATTATCTCCATAGTAACACCTGCTTTTGAGCCAAAACCACCACCAACGTGAGGAGCAATAACTCTGACATCATTGTGCCTTATTCCAAGAGGAGCAAGAGCTTCGGCAAACAAATGTCTTTGAGTGTGTGGTGATTGTGAAGATGCCCAAACTGTCAATCTTCCGCCTTTATCATATTTTGCAACTGCTGCGTGGTATTCTATTGCACAATGAACATATCTTGGAACATAATAAGAGTCTTCCAAAACATAATCAGCTTCTTCAAATCCCTTTCTAACATCTCCGCGTCTTGTTTTTCGCCAGTGTGCAACGTTTGTTTTCGGTTTTGGAAAAAACCAAGGCACGTGAGTATAATTTTCCAAATCTTCGTGGATTATATAAGCATCGTCTTTAAGAGCATCCATTTCATTCAGAACTTTCGGCAACTCTTCGTATTCAACTTTCACTAATTTAGCTGCACGTTTTGCCACTTGCGGACTACGAGCAACAACAGCCGCAACCTGTTCGCCGATAAAACGAACTCTGTCCTGTGCAAAAATAAAGCGGTCTTTCATATATAGCCCAAATCTGTATGGAAAATCTTTCCCTGTTACAACAGTCAGTACTTCCGGATATTTTTCGGCTTCTGAAGTATCAATATTTTTTATAAGAGCGTGAGCATAAGGACTTTCTACTATTTCGGCATATAATAAATCAGGACCGTATTCGATATCTTCGGTATATAATGCGGCACCTGAAACTTTTTCGCGTCCGTCAACTCTTATTTCAGGTTTTCCTATTGTTGTATATTCTTTTTTCATTTAAATTGAGTTTATAGTTAATAGTGCATAGTGCATAGTACATAGTGCATAGTGCATTGTGCATAGTGCATTGTGTATTGTGCATAGTGTATTGTGCATAGTGCATAGTGCATAGTACATAGTGCATAGTGCATAGTGCATAGTACATAGTACATAGTGCATAGTGCATAGTACATAGTACATAGTGCATAGTGCATAGTACATAGT
>DYKL01000023.1:13968-18793 GCA_020722645.1 Acetofilamentum sp.
ACATAGTGCATAGTGCATAGTGCATAGTACATAGTGCATTACAATTTACCTATGCACTATTAACAATGCACTATGCACTGCAACGCACTATGCACTGCAAAGCACTATGCAGTGTAACGCACTATTTTTGTATTGATTTAATAAAACCATATAATAATCTTGAAATTTCTTCAGATAATTCATATAAGTATAAAAAATCTTTTTCGTTTATTTTTTGTAAATCTTTTGCTAAATTCAACATAGAGCGAACTTCAGCGTTAGACCCTTTTGCGATATATAGAAATTAAACAAATTCTTTATTAGTCTGTCTGTCAAATCCTTCCGCAATATTGTTCATAACTGAAACAGATGCTCTTTCTATTTGACTTTTAAAACCAAAATCATTTGTAACTTTGAAAATATTGTAAATTCTAATAGTTAATTCTTTTGCTTTTTGCCAAGATACTATTTCTTCAAATTTTTCAATTTTCATAACATTATTAGTTAAAAGTTCATAGTGCATTGTTCATAGTGCATTGTGCATAGTGTATTGTGCATTGCAATTTACCTATGCACTATTAACAATGCACTATGCACTACAAAGCACTATGCACTATTAACAATGCACTATGCACTGCAACGCACTTTCTACTTCTTTGAGATTTCCTCTATTGCTTCTATGATTGATTCATATCCTGTACAACGACAAAGATTTCCGGCAATTGCCTCTTTAATTTCATCTCTTGTCGGGTGCGGATTGTTTTTTAGTAATTCGGTAGCGGAAATAGTCATTCCGGGAGCACAGAAACCGCACTGAAATGAATTATGCCTGATAAAACTTTCCTGCAATGGTGTTAACCCGCCTTGTGAAAGTCCTTCGAGTGTATCAATTTCCTGTCCGTCAACTTCAATAGCAAGTATAAGGCAACTTCTGACACTTTTCCCGTTCAATAAAACCGCACAAGCACCGCAATCACCTCTTTCACAGCCCGATTTGGGACTTTTTGCACCGAGTTTGTCTCTTAAAACGTCTAATAAAACCTCATTGGGTTCTACATAAACATATCTGACTTCTCCGTTTAATTTTATAGATATTTTTTGCATAATTTAAAGAATTGGATTTAATGAAACATTTTTACCAGAAAGAATAGAATTTGCATCTTTTAAGGCACGTTCGAGCATTACCTTTACCATTTCGGTGCGGTATTCTTTTGAAGAACGAATATCAGTTATTGGAGAAATTTCCTGTTCAACAAGATTTTGAGCTTTTGAAATTAATTCATCAGATAATTGATTTCCATTCAGAATGTTTTCAATTTTATAAGCACGCGTAGGAATTGGTCCAACGGCACAAAAAGCTACTCTGTATTGTTTATTTTCGGTAATTAGAACTCCAACACCGGCTTGTGCAAGGTCTTCGCCTTTGTATCTTCCGAGTTTTTTGTAACAACTTGCCGATTTTTTTTCGGGCAAATTAAGAGTAACTGCAACTACCATTTCATCAGGATTTATTGCAGTTTTTTTAGACCCTGTAAACCATTGTTCAATAGGAATTGTACGTTCTCCTTTATTACTTTTTAGATGGACAATTGTGTCGTGAACCAATAATGCAGGGGCAGAATCCAATGAAGGAACAGCGGTGCATATATTACCTACCAAAGTAGCAGAATTTCTGACACCTACAGAGGCAACAGTGCCGGCAGCTTCCCAAAGAATGTATGCTTTTTCTTTAATTTGCGAGCTTTCGTGAATTTCCGAAAAAGTAACATTAGCTCCAATTTTTAATTTATTTTCAGTAAAAGTAATCTGTTTCAGTTCATTTATGCCCTTAATATCAATTAAAAATTCAGGTTTTAAAACATCTTCTTTGATAAGTACTATTAAATCGGTTCCACCGGCTAAAATCTTAGCATTTGAGCCATATTTAGCCTTTAAATCGACAGCTTCGGAAACTGTTACGACTTTTTTATAATCAAATTCGTGTGATATTGGCATGATTTTGAGTTTATAAAGTTATAATGTTTATAAAGTTATAAAGTTAGTTTTTATAAAGTAATATGTCAACCAAATTTTAATAATTTAGTATTTTATAACCTTTCGACTTTACAAACTTTATAGACTATTAATTTATTATTCATTACCGTCAACAGCAATTACACGGCACATAGAAGATTCCATTTCAATTCCTTTTAAAGGGAAAAGACCAATCCAAACTCGTTTATTACTTACTTTGTCAATTTCTCCGCCGAGGTTTTCAGCGTGTATAAGACCTTTGGGGAAAAGTTTAAGGTGCATAACCTGATAATAAACATCAGGCGGAAACATTTCGTCCCATTTTTTTCCGTAATTTTTAATTAGCTTGTCTTCAGCTTTTTTAAAAGCCTTTGGATGCCAATCGCGAATAATTGTATTCATTGGATGGTCGGCACTTCCGGCATCAACTCCAATCCATTTAATTTGCATATCCAAAGCCCATTGATGAAAATCCGGTGATGGTCCGGGGTGATTTACAAAATATCTCAATTCGTCGGATTCGGGCTGGTCCCAAGCATATTTATGGTAGCCTGTGTTGATTATCAGAATGTCGCCTTTTTTAACTTCAACTTTTTTCATTATCATTTCGGGAGTGTATAAGCTGAAATCTTCGACATTATCAGAAATATCAGCTACAGCAGCTTGTCCGTAGAAAAAATCAAGTGGTGTATCTCCTATGGTTCTTCCGCTTGAAAAAAAATGAATTTCCCCGTCTATGTGAGTTCCTACGTGGTTACTTGTTTTAATAATCTGTCCGTTTGCACCTTGTCCCATGTGTGCTCCGGCTATTCTTTTAAAATACTGTAATTGCAGTGGCATATAACTAGGCCAAGGCGGAGTGTGAATACTTAATCTTTGAGTTAAATCATAGATTTTAGCTTCACTCATAAATTTTAATACATCTTCTGCTTTCATATTTTTATATTTTACAAGTTGTTAAATAACAAAAATTAAGAGGGTAAAGATAAAAACTTTTAACAAATAAAAAATGTTATAATTTCTAAAAATTTTATCCATCAACACATATAATCTTTTGATTATAAATGTTTTATTTATTTGATTTTTGGTCTTAGATAATCAGAAGGAACAATAACTTTGGGTGTTATCCATTTACCTTTCCACTCACTTTCGGGAATAAAATTTCCTTGTTCGTCGAGAAAATTTCCAAGCGAGTCTTTGGATATTTTCCAACATTTTCCTGATTTAACGGCGTGTTTAACAATCTGAACAAGCGTATCATAAGGTTGTCCTAAATATTGCAAGCCCAAATCTATTCCAACCTGATTATTCAGCAAATCCATCTGACAACTTACAGAATCAGGCAATTTACCTTCTTCCAATATTTTTTTTTCAAAATCCTTTTTATTTCCTTTTTCGTGAGCAATACCCAATTTATATACTGCTTTGGGTCTGATTTCCTGAACTAAAACAGCCATCCACAATGTATGCCTGAAAGCATCTACCATACCGCCGTTATAATCACCGTCAAGTTCACTATCTTTGATATGTTCATTAGCTGTTTGACGAACTTGTTTGGAGATTTTATAAGTTTTTTTTGCTATAAAAGGGTGAGTTGCAACCCACCAAACTTCTGCAAAATGAATATTTTTGATACTTTGAGCGTAGTTTTTAATCGGAAATGCCATAATTATTATAATTAATATGTTTTTTAACATTGAAAATTTAATTTTTTAAAAAGCTAATAAGTTTTAACCTCTATAAGCCTGCTGAATTTTAAATATCAACAAAATTAACAAATAGTTAAATAAAAACAAAATGAATTTTGAAATTCAATTTTTGTAACTGATAAAAAAATCAAAATTTGAAATTTTTATATTATCCGATTTTTTAAATTAATTTTATCAACTAAATGTTTGCAGCAGTTTCTTTGTCTGTTTTAGGTATTTTCTACAGAAACAATTTCTTAATCACTAAGTTACATTTATATTTGTAACTGAATTAGAATTTTAAATTTATATGCCATTGCCTGTTTCATGTGTTTTCCACCTGAAACTAAAAATTTAACATTTAGTCTCGGATTTTTTTTAATTTTGGCTACAAAAAATGATAGAAAATCACGTTCTATTTTTTACGGCAACAATAGTTAATTGGTATAATTTATTAATCCAAGACAAGTATAAAAAAATTATAACTGATAGTCTAAGTTATTTGGTAGAAAATAATCGGATTTTTGTTTATGCTTTTGTAATTATGCCAAATCATATTCATCTTTTATGGAAAATTAGAGAGGGATATGAATTAAAGAATGTTCAAAGGGATTTTTTAAAATATACAGCTCAATTTATAAAGTTTGATTTAGAAAAAAATGATTTGAAAATGTTGGAATTTTTTAAATCAAACAGAAAAGATAGAAAATATCAGTTTTGGCAAGATAATTCTTTTAATAAAATGATGTATAATTTCGATATAGCATATCAAAAAATGAATTATATTCATAATAATCCTATTTCAAAAAAATGGAATTTAGATGAAAATGCTGAAAGTTATGAATTTAGTTCGGCTTCTTTTTATGCAAATGAAGATAAAAAGTGGACTTTTTTAACTCATATAAATGAAATTTTTTAATGGAAAACAATTGAATATAATTATTTTTTTCAATCAGGTGTAAAACACATGATTGAGGCAGTATCGACTGGTATGACAGCGACCTTTCTGATATTTTTTTTTACAATCAGGTGAAAAACACCTGATTGATGCAGTATCGACTGGTATGATAGCGACCTGCCTGTTTCAGTCGTTTTTCATGTGTAAATAATTTTGTAAGTTGTTGGTTTATAATTATTTTCATTCT
>DYKL01000415.1 GCA_020722645.1 Acetofilamentum sp.
GTAAATTATTAATTAAATGTAGAATGTAACGAAATTTTAAACGTTAATAAAATTAAAACAGAAAATTAGTATTAAAATTAAGAAATATATTGTTTTTTTAAAATATAATTATCCTATCTTAATATTGCGGAAAAGGACATTGATTTTTTCCTGTATGAATTATCCAGAATTCCTCAGGGCAATGAACATCACCTTGCAAAGTTAAATACCATAATGTTGTTGTGTCATTTACCGGATAATATGCTAAACACGAACATTTGAAATTTCGTAAGAATGATTTAATTCGTATTCGAAAATTTTTTCGGTAACAGTTTCATCAATTTTGATGCTGTTATCACTTGCAATAATTTCTTTAAACTGTTCAATATCAGTTGCTTTTATTACATTTTTATCATTCAGATATTTTGCAAATCCAATATCTGTTCCATCGCCATTATTTTCTGTATTGATTTGTTCATTAACAACTTCTGTATTGTCTTTATTTGACTCTGTTTCTTGATTTTTGTTGGTTTTGCAGGAAATTGCAAATGAAACAAAAATTGCTAAAAATGTAAATAGGATAGTTTTTTTCGAAGTAATGTTTTTGTTGTTTAAAAAACAGACATGAGTTTATTTATACAAATTCAATAACTCGACAAATTGTTGCCCCTTACATGGCATGCTTGGTAACTCGACAACTCGACAACTCGATAACTCGATAACTCTTTAACTCAGCTATTTGTTTGTAATTTTGAACTCAACTCTTTGATTTTTTTTACGACCTTCTTCTGTTTCATTTGTTGCTATTGGTTTGTCGGGACCAAAGCCTTTTGTAGTGATGCGTGATGCTTCAATTCCTTTGTCAACAAGGTAGTCCTTTACTGCGAGAGCTCTTTTTTCAGACAGTTCAAGCAAAAGTTTTCGGTCTCCTACATTATTTGTATGCCCCTGAACTTCAATTTTCATTTCTTTATTTTCTTTTAATATCTCAACCAAACGATCTAATTCGGGATATGAAGAAGGATATAACTCGGCTTTTCCTTTGATAAAAAACAAGTTATTCAAAACAATTTGCTGATTAACTTCAATCGGTATAAGATACAAATCTCTTTGAATTTCAGTGTATTCTTTAATGTCTGTTAAATCAATATTATCGCTTAGAGCCATATAACCTGATTTTTTTGCAAAAAAACCATATTCTTTACCGTAAGGCAATATTATTTTATATTCACCTGTAGAAGGATTTGAATTTGCTATGCCAACTTTTTTGTTTGTCTTTAAATCTTCGTACAAAATTTCAGAACTAAGAGGCTTTTTTGTTTTGTTGTCATAAACTTTACCCCAGATAAGTACAACGGGATCGGGTTGAAGTTCTTCCTGAATTTTTACACGAAAAATATCTTCTTCGCCAATAGAATTGTTGGAAGAGACAAAATAAGCGTATTCTCCTTTTGCATCAACTGTAAAATAAGCGTCCCATCGCTCGGTGTTTATATTGGGACCAATATTTAACGGAGTTGTCCATTTTGTCCAGCTTTCGTCAATTCTTTTTGATACAAAAATATCTGCGCTTCCGTATCCGTTGTGTCCTTGTGAATAAAAATAAAGAGTTTTTCCGTCAGCAGCAATAAAAGGAGTTCCTTCTTCATCAGTTGTATTTATCGTATTGCCTAAATTTACAGGCTCTGAATATGTGCCATCAGATTTTCTGAAACTTACATACAAATCACTTTCTCCGTATGTGTCGTCTGAGCGTTGCAGTGCCATTACAATAACTTGGAGGTCGGCAGAAAATGAAAAGTTTTGGTATTTATCGTCATTATAGAAATTTTCTATTTCAACTTCTCTCGGTATTGACCATGTATCATTGTTTAATCGGTTGCTTATAGAAATACCGTTTCCACCTTCTTCTCCAAAAGCTGTGTATGTTCCGTTTAAAATTACGGAGTTGTTATCTGGAGTAACAGCAATGATAAAGTTATGTCCGGAATTGTTCAAAGGTCTTCCGATATTTTTTGCTTTTGACCATTTTTCGCCGTTTTTTGTTGCAAACCAAATATCATTATGGTCTTTGTCATCATCAACATTTTCTGGACAATTGTCTCTTACAAAATAAATTGTTTTACCGTCTGGTGCAATAATCGGGATAAGTTCAGAATAAGTAGTGTTAATTTCTGTGCCAATGTTTTCGATAGGGTTTAAAATAGGGTTTTCAACTATATTAATTTTAGCTTCATCAGCATAAATTTTTATATAATCAACCTGACATTTCATCTTATTTCTAAGAACAAACCCAAAATCATCTCCAAGAGCTCCATTATACTTTATTGCATTAACTAGATTTCCATTTATATAATAATAAACATAACCCTTACTTTTTTTAACTTTTAAAATATTATATTCACCAAAAGGTTTAATATGGTCTGTTGGCATCCAATCGTTATCATCGTATTCACCATCTATCTGATTAGATGTTCTGTAATAACCGTTTGAGCTGATTTCAAAATTGTAATTGTTATCAACCCCTTCAGATGCGAACATAACACCAAAACCAAAGTCTTCTTCGCCAAAAACCTGTCTGATTTTTACTTCTACAATGAAATCATTGTTGTCATTTATTTTAAAAGAGTTCCAGAAGCGATAAGCATATTCTGTGCTTTTATTATAGATATAATAATATCCGCTTTTTAATTCCGAACTTGCTTCATAATCATCTTCTACGTTCCAATTGTTGGAATTTGAGTCAAAATTTTCATCAATAAATAATTTTTGAGAATAAGAAAATATTGAACCTGTAAAAAGTACAATAAAAATTAAAAAAGTTTTATTCATTTTTTTAAATTTTAGTTATTAAAATTT
>DYKL01000416.1 GCA_020722645.1 Acetofilamentum sp.
ACTTAGATTTCAATGGTACTACCTATTATGGAGATAATAAACAAATTCCAGCAATTTACCGACTTCGTCCTCAAACCAATGAGAACGACAAAAGATTGGTTGAAATCATAGAAAAGGAGTTAGAAATGGTTAAAAAAGAACAAGAAATTCAAAAGTTTGTAGAATTACTTCTAGAAAACAAAAACATCATTTTAACAGGAGCGCCAGGAACTGGAAAAACATATTTAGCTAAACAAATTGCCAAGCAAATGATTGGCGTTAAAACTGATGAAGAGTTAGAACAAAGTGGACAATTTAGTTTTGTACAATTCCATCCTTCTTATGACTACACGGACTTTGTCGAAGGTCTCAGGACTACACCGTCTGATGAAAATGGAACAATTGGTTTTGAACTCAAAGACGGAATTTTCAAATCATTTTGCCAAAAAGCTTCAGAATCGAAATTTTCAGAGATAGATAATAACTTTGATGAGGCTTGGGAAAACTTATTAAAAGCAGTAAGAGATGATCTTGCCCAAGGTAAATTGACAAAAATTGGCTCTTGGAATTACGGTTTATCTTCAAAAGACTCATTGAAATATTCTTCTGTGAATACTCAATCTCAATACACTTTTACTATTACAAAAAAGAATGTTTATGATGCTTATCAAGGAAAGTGGGCAAGACCTTCTGGTGCGTTTCAAAGAGATATGGAAGATGTTGTGGATTATCTAAAAGCCAATTTTGGGTTGGTAGAATTCAAAAACAGTCAAGCAAGTTCTAGTAATGATATTAAAAATTATGTTTTTGTAATTGATGAAATTAATAGAGCTGAGATTTCAAAAGTTTTCGGTGAACTTTTCTTTTCAATTGAGCCAAGCTACAGAGGTAAAAAAGGTGCTGTTAAAACCCAGTATTCAAATTTACACGATGATGAAAATGAGTTTTTTTATGTACCTGAGAATGTTTACATAATCGGTACAATGAATGACATCGATAGAAGTGTTGAAAGTTTTGATTTTGCAATGAGAAGGCGTTTTACATGGATTGAAATTACAGCAAAAGAAAGTGCCGACAATATGAA
The DNA here is from genome assembly GCA_020722645.1 of Acetofilamentum sp. Taxonomy (GTDB): domain Bacteria; phylum Bacteroidota; class Bacteroidia; order Bacteroidales; family JAFGUD01; genus JAFGUD01. The sequence continues at coordinate 1,064 of DYKL01000416.1, forward strand.
TCTGCCAGAGAACATAAAAAAAAGAATGTTGGAGTTAAATGAGCAAATTGAAAAAATAGAGGGGCTTAATTCTTCTTATCATATTGGTGCTGCATACTTTTTAGATTCAAACGGTAATGTGATTCAAGATATTAATAACATTTGGGAACTGCGACTAGAACCACTGCTAAAAGAATATTTGAGGGGAATTCCTGACAGTAATGAAAAAATTAAATCACTCAAAGAGGCCTTTCTGCATAATGATAACGACTGACAACAATGGTGGGAAAAGCATAGATAATTTTGAAGATTCAGATATTGAAAATTTAACTTACATTGCAAATAGAAACCTTTCGGATTTAAAAAAGGAGAATCCTGATTTGCTTGTTTTTCCACATTCATTTGATAAGTACAGAGACGATATTAAAAAAACAATTATTTTCTCACTATCTGATAAAAGGCTAACAACATATAATTTAATGGGGTTTATTGGTCGAAATTCCACTCAACTTACAATTTCATCACGTTTTGCTAAAGACGACAACAATGACTATTTTCTCCATTATATGTTACAAAAGGTTTTTTCAATTAACCTTTTGAATTTTGACCAAACACCCAATAAAGAAAATATATGGGATTTTTTGCTTTATCTCTTCCCCTATTACCTCAAAAAAGCCTATTCACAAGGTATCTACAAAGCATACAAAAAAGAGGCATACAACGATTTAAATGTTAAAGGAACTATTGATATTAAACGTCACCTACTTAGAAACATTCCGTTTATGGGCAAGATTGCCTACACAACACGAGAACATAGTTATAATAATAACTTGACACAACTCATTAGACACACAATAGAACATATCTACACACATCCTTTAGGATCTGGGGTTTTAACAGGTGATAATGAAGTGCGAGATATTGTAAGTAAATTCAAATTTGTTACAAATAAAACCTACAACAGAAATGAAAAACAAAAGATAATTACTGTTAATTTAAAACCAGTATCACATCCATATTTCACAGAATATGCCGCTTTGCAAAAGATATGTTTAAAAATTTTACGACACGAAAAAATTACTTTTGGCAAAGAAAAAGACAAAGTTTACGGTTTATTGTTTGACGGAGCTTGGCTCTGGGAAGAGTATCTTAATACTGTTTTACAAGAAAATTTCATTCATCCGGAGAATAAAACAGGCAAAGACAGAAAATATCTATTTGAATATAATAAGCAACCAATTTATCCTGATTTTATAAGCAAAGAAAAACCTTACTCAGTCGGAGATGCAAAGTACATACCTCTTGATAAACAACAAGAATATCCTGAAAATTCAGAAAAAGCAACAAGTATTTATTATAAGACAATTACATATATGTATCGTTTTAGTTCAAATGATGGATTCTTAATATTTCCAACACAAAAAACGAGTTTTTTTGAAAGCTATAAAATAAAAGATACGCATGGAAGACTAAAGAAAATTGGACTAACAATTCCGCAAAAATCAGATAATTTTAAAAATTTTATTATAGCAATGGAAAAAAATGAAAAAGAATTGAGACAGAATTTAATAACAGAACAAACACAAAAAACACAGCATGCAGTATAGTTCATTGCTGGCGCATTGGGTATTTGAACAGCACATCTCGTATAAAATGTATTTGTAACTTTATGGGAAAGTGCTTCGAATTCGGCAACTAACCGTATCACCAAACATAGATACGCAACTCATACACAAGGAACGAAGTGCATTAGACTGAATGTAGACGTGGCAAAACTTCATTGAATTTACTCCCT
>DYKL01000417.1 GCA_020722645.1 Acetofilamentum sp.
CAGGTGTTTTCACCTGCAACCACTTACGAAAAAACTTGCGGATTTAAGGTATTTTTTTAACTTTGCAAATTCTAAAATACAAAAATGATGGTGAATACAAAAAATGAATTAACTTTAACTAAAAAATTTGTTGTTACATCAGCCGATACAGATATGTTTGGAAGATTAAAAACAGGCAGTTTGGTAAATTATTTATTGCAATCAGCTATTTCATCGGCAGATGAGCTTGGTTTCGGTTTAAAATATTTGAAAGATGAAAATCTTTTTTGGGTATTAAGTCGAATTGAAGTTCAGATAAATAAAGTTTTGAAATGGTACGATGAAATAACAGTTGAAACTTGGCCTAAAACAGTAAATGGCATTTTTTATATTCGTGATTTTTTTGTTAAAAAAGGAAATGATATATGCGCAAAAGCTACATCTGCTTGGCTTGCAGTTGATGTCGCAAAAAAAAGACCTAAAATTATTGATGGATTTATTTCCGAAAAATTTTATGCACTTAAGCATAAATTTGCTATTGAACAAATCCCTGAAAAAATTCAAAATCAGGATTCTGTTCCGGTCTCATCAATCGAAACTACTTATTTTGATATTGATTTGAACAAACACGTAACTACAACCCGATATATTGACTGGATGATGGATACTTTTTCTGTTGATTTTCATAAAATAAATTATCCTTGCGACATAAAATTAAACATAATTAAAGAAACTATGCCTAATGAAAAAATGGATATTTTCCGAAATGACAACACTGAAAATGTTTATTTTGAAGGATTTAACAAAACATCAGAAAAGACATCATTCAGAGGCATCATAAAATTTTGTCAATTAGAAAATTAGTTTTTGAAATAAATTTTTAATTTTGCTTATCTAAAAATAAAAAAATATGGCTGATTACAAAATAATTTTTTCGATGGAAGGAGTTAGCAAAACTTTTCATCCGAACAAAACAGTATTGAAAAATATATGGCTTTCGTTTTATTACGGTGCAAAAATTGGCGTTTTAGGGCTAAATGGTGCCGGTAAATCCAGCCTTTTAAAAATTATAGCAGGAATTGACTCGAATTTTGACGGGAAAGTTACTTTTGATAAGGAGTATAATATCGGTTATCTTGAACAGGAACCGAAACTTGACGAATCAAAAACTGTTAAAGAAGTTGTGCAGGAAGGTGTCAAACACATTGTTGAGGTTGCAAAAGCCTATGAAGAAGTTTCAATGAAGATGGCAGAACCTGTTGATGAAGATCAAATGATGAAGCTGATTGAAGAACAGGGCGAATTGTTAGAAAAAATGGAAGAATTAGATGCTTGGAATTTAGACCACACATTAGAATTAGCGATGGATTCTCTTCGTTTACCGCCTGACGATGCAAAAATTTCTGTATTATCAGGTGGGGAAAGGCGTAGAGTTGCTCTTTGTCGTTTGTTATTAAGTAAACCCGATATTCTGCTTCTTGATGAACCGACAAATCACCTTGATGCTGAAAGTGTTCACTGGTTGGAACAATACCTGAAAAATTTTCCCGGTACTGTTATTGCAGTAACCCACGACAGATATTTTCTTGACAATGTTGCAGGTTGGATACTTGAATTAGACAGAGGCGAAGGCATACCTTGGAAAGGTAATTACAGTTCATGGCTTGAACAAAAATCCAATAGACTTGCAAATGAAGAAAAAGAAGAGACCAAAAGACGAAAAACCCTTGAAAGAGAGCTTGAATGGGTAAGAATGAGTCCAAAAGCAAGACAAGCAAAAGGTAAAGCACGTCTGAAGGCTTATGAAACACTTTCAAATGCTGAAATCAAAGAAAAAGAAGCAACTTTGGAATTGTTCATTCCACCCGGCGAAAGACTTGGAGATTCTGTAATTGAGCTGAAAAATGTTTCTAAATCTTATGATAATCGTTTACTGATAGATAATTTAAGTTTTACAGTTCCGAAAAATGCCATTATTGGTATAATCGGACCAAATGGTGTAGGAAAAACAACTCTTTTCAGAATGATTATTGGCGAAGAAAAACCTGATTCGGGGGAAATAAAAATAGGAAGTACTGTTAAATTTGCTTATGTTGACCAGAATCACAAAGAATTGGACCCCGAAAAAACTATCTACGAAGTGCTCAGCAGAGGTTCAGATTTTATAACAATAGGTAAAACAGAAGTTAATGCTCGTGCTTATCTCGGAAAATTTAATTTTAAAGGCGCCGACCAACAGAAAAAAGTTGGTGTTCTATCGGGTGGAGAAAGAAACAGACTTCATCTTGCGATGACTCTGAAAGAAGGTGCAAATGTGATTTTGCTTGATGAACCTACTAATGACATTGATGTTAATACACTTAGAGCTTTGGAAGAAGCTCTTGAGAATTTTGCCGGAACAATTTTGCTGGTTTCTCACGACCGTTGGTTTATTGACCGTTTGGCAACACATATTTTATCTTATGAAGACGAAGGTAGAGTTGTGTTTTTTGAAGGAAATTTCAGCGACTATGAAGCGAAAAAGAAAGCAGAATTTGGAGATTTGATGCCAAAGAGACCACGTTTCAAAAGTTTATTGTAAATGAATTATCAGCAAAAAATAGCAAAATAGATTTCTGAACTAAATGCACAATCTTGGAATATAAGATTTGAAGAACCCAGAAAAGCAAAAGAATTATCAAAAAAGGCTTATAATTTATCGGTTGAAAATAATGATATTGAAGCCAAATACGAGAGCCTACTTTGTTTGTCTGTTTCTAAGTTTTTGCTTGCTGAAAATGATAGTAAAATATTGTTGAACGGAACTTACTTGCAACTTTTGAGGTTTTACAGGCGATAGCTAAGAAAAAACT
>DYKL01000418.1 GCA_020722645.1 Acetofilamentum sp.
GCTAATTATCACATTATCACATTGGCTAATTGGCTAATTATCACATTATCACATTGGCTAATTGGCTAATTATCACATTATCACATTGGCTAATTGGCTAATTATCACATTATCACATTATCACATTATCACATTGGCTAATTGGCTAATTGGCTAATTGGCTAATTATCACATCAATCCGAATTCAACTGCTTTTAATGTATCTTTAAAACCGAGTTCGAAGGATTTCTGAAGTGATTTCCAACTTTTTTCGGAATTGTTTAATTGCATATATCTGACAGATTTATAGAAATATACATCAGGGTTTTCAGGCTCGCAATACTCATATATTTTTATAAGATTGTCAATAAATGAACTTTGAGGATTTTGAATTTCTTTTGATACATAAGAATACAAAACAATCCCCAGAAATGCTTTTGTACGTGCATAAGAGTCAGATAACAAAATGTTTGATGAATTTGTTTTTTCATCTAAGTCTTTTATTTCCTTTTTCCACCATAATGTATCTTTTTGGCTGATGTAATTTACGTATTCGCTATTTCGTTGATTTTCAGACGAAAGTATATTCTCGAAATTTTGAATATATGTCTTGAAGTTTTGTTCATTTAACATTGAATTCATTTCGTTATAATTTCCGGTTGATTTACAATAGGCTTCAAGCATTTTATATGCAAGATATTTTTTGTCGTTTTTCAGATAATCAGACGATAAATTTTTAAAAAAAGAAAAATCAAAATCTGAATTTTCAATGTTTTTGGAAAATAAATACGAAAAGGCATTCAAAATCATTACTTCATCAGGCCACTGGTGTTTTCCTTCAAAAATAATGTTTAAAAAATTTGTATTTTTTGAAATTTCCGAACCCGGTGAATAATATTGAGAAATAAAGTTGAAATCACGTGTTCCGATAATTGAAGCAACAGGGAATTTGAGATTATAGAGTTTATTGTATTCAAACCCCATTCCGCACATCAACACACCGTTTACATTTACATTTTCAGCATACATAAATGTCATAGAAGCACCACCGGAAAAGCCTGCAAGATATAACTGTTCGACATTCAGATTCAAATCCTCGATTGCAGATGAGATATTGTCTGATATTCTTTGCATAAAATCAGGTTGATTATTTTCAACATTGTTCAAACCGATAATCGTACAATTATAATTTCCAACAATTTCAGAAAAATAGGTTAAAGCACCTTTCCCATCTGAATGAGGGTCTATAACAACAATAAGAATTTTTTTTGATTCAACCGAATCGTTGCTTTGAATATACGAATAATTGCATTTTTTGACTTGTGTTACATTGTTTTGCACACTTTCATTTTGAACATTTTGTTCATTTTTACTTGAATTACAAGCTGTTACAATAATCACAACTAATAAAAAAATATAAGTTTTCATTTTTGGAATTTTGTAGTAAAAATACAAAATTTTAATATTATTTTAAAATTTCACATATTAACCTGTATTATTTATAAAAATTATTAAAATTTTTATGAATGCGGGTCGATTAGCGGGTTGCAATTCAGGAAACCCCGATTTAGAATAACTCAAATTTGTGTGTTTGTAAAACCCCAAATTTGCTTATTATTCTTAATCGTCAGCATTATTTATGAATAATGCGGGTTAACAAATTAAATTTGACATTTTCACAAAAAATTCGTAATATTGAGCGAAAAAATTATAAAAACAGCAAAATGAAAAAATATATTTCAATTTTCGTAATTATGTTGTCGTTTATAAGTTTATCGGCTCAAAACTGGCAACTTATCAGCTCAAATTTAAAATACAACTACCAAATCAACGATTCAGGATTTATAACACATCAGATTTTTGCAGATTCAATTGAAATTGATGGCTTCGATACAATTTTTTATCTGAACAGAATAGTTACAGTTTATGATACATCGGCAAATACCCAATATAGCATTGAATTCAAAATTAAAAATCAACCGCAGTTTTTAATGAGGCAAGTCAGAATAGACACAAACAATGTTCATACATTTCAAGATACTATAGAATTTATGATAAAAACCGATGCTCATTTTGGAAATTTATGGACATTCAATGCCGAAGCGGAAATTAATGCTGTTATTTCATTCGAAGGCACAGAAAATGTTTTGGAACAGACAGATTCTGTTAAATTCATTAGTTTATCAGATGGCAGAACAATCAAAATATCAAAAAATTACGGAATTTATTATTTTGAACAGGAAACCGGTGATTATTACGAACTTATAGGAATAGAAGGAGATACTAATATCGGAGAACATTTGCCTGATTTTTGGGACGTTTTTGACTGGGAAGTTGGGGATATAATACAATTGAAAAGTGGAGGTTCAACTTATGGAGATGGGTATTGGTATGATGAACTTTGCAAAAAGTACACAATTTTATCAAAAACTATTACAAATGATACTCTTATTTTCAATGTAAGTGGTTGGGTTAGATCCATTAGTATTGTTGATTGGTACTATGTAGAATATGATACAACTGCATATTTACACTCTGAAACTCTAAAATTTATTAACAAACCAGAGCATCTTGCAAATTTATACCCTAATCAACTTACTGATTTTAGAAATGATGCAATTGTTAACACAACAATTTATCCATATGAAGAAATGTTGGATAATGTTGTTTGTTACAAAACTGTAGAAGGCAAATATATAAAAGAAATTGGAGATATAGAAGAATTATTTCCCTATTATACAAATTATGAAAATGATTTACTAAAAAGAGCTTGGTATAATGGTCCTGACAATATTCTATTAAAACGGAACTTACTTTTAAAAAGCGTGGATTTACAGGGCTTTGCTGCTGA
>DYKL01000419.1 GCA_020722645.1 Acetofilamentum sp.
TTCCTTCGTTATTACTCAGGATGACGCTAATTGAAAAATTAACGAATTATTGATTCAATATTTTTATTGAATTTTATTTTGCGTAAAATTTCAAAATCAAATTTACCTTTAAATTCATCAACTCTAAAATTAGCGTAATCATCAATAAAATCAATAAATTTGGGTATTAAATTTTCTTCGTTTTCTTTTAAATATTCTTCAAAATCATCACGATGGTTTTTTGTAATTAGGCATCCTGTAACCCATATAACCCAGTAATATTTACCTTCAATTTTTATTATATCAAAAGGAAAAAATCTGCAATCAAAAGGTCTTGTTTCATGAATTGAACACAATCCATTTTCTTCTAAATAGTAACATACATCTTTTCTTGAATTTAAAAATTTATGATTTTTTTTTCCTTTGGAGTAGCAAACAAAGGAAAAGCAATATCAGAATAACAACATTTGGCTTTACAAACCAAACAATCTTTCCAAAGGTCTTTTTTCATTATTTCAATTATTAAAATTAGATTAAAGAACAATTTTTACGTTTCCATTTATTAAAATATATTTTTGATTGCTTTCGGGACAAACAGCTTCATTTTTTTCGTCAAAATTCAGTCTATGACCAAAACGGCTCATCCAAGCTATTTGTTTTGCAGGAGCTCCAACCATCAGAGCATAATCGGGCACATCTTTTGTAACAACAGCACCTGCACCAATAAAAGCATACTCACCAATTGTATGTCCACAAACGATAGTAGCATTAGCACCAATAGAAGCACCTTTTTTTACAAGAGTTTTTTCATACTGACCTTTTCGGACAACAGCACTTCTGGGATTTGATATATTTGTAAACACCATCGAAGGACCTAAAAAAACATCATCTTCACAAATAACGCCTGTATAAATAGATACATTATTTTGAATTTTTACATTATTGCCTATTTTTACATCATCGGCAACAAAAACATTCTGACCGAGAGAACAATTTTCGCCAATTTCTGATTTAGACATTATATGACAAAAATGCCAGATTTTTGTATTTTTACCTATTTTTGCACCTTTATCTATTATAGCTGTTTCGTGATAAAAATATTCCATAAATTTAAAAATTTCAAATTTTACGTTTTATAAAAAAAAGATTGATTAAATATATTATATAATGTGTAAAGTTAAGTTTTTGATAATAAGAACATTTAAAAAATCTCCGAAAATTTTGAGTAAATAAAATTGTAAAAATAAAAAAAAAAGAAAAAAATTATTTTTTTAAAAAAAAATATACTAATATTGCACTCCGTTTTTAACAGCAAAATTACATAAAAATCAGTAAAAATTGACAGATATGGACACAAAGATTAAAGAACCGATAATGACAAAAGTAAATAAAGCGTTGAATTCAGAAAAAGAATTTCCGAAATTTAACAGCGGCGATACAATTACAGTTCATTATAAAATAAAAGAAGGTGCAAAAGAAAGAGTTCAGGCATACAGAGGCGTAGTAATCCAAAGAAAAGGACAAGGAACAACAGCTACATTTACAGTCAGAAAAATAACAGCCGGTATAGGAATTGAAAGGATTTTTCCGCTATACTCACCATTTATAGATAAAATCGAAGTAAATAAACACGGACGAGTAAGAAGAGCAAGAATATACTATTTACGTAATTTAAGCGGTAAAAAGGCTAAAATTAAAGAACGTAGAAATTATTAGTATTTTTACATCCCGCAAATGCGGGTTTTTTTAGTTAAATAAGTTTGAAAAAAAGACAAAATAATTTTGTAATATGTCAAAAAACAAAAATACAAACGAAAACGAAGGTAAAGTTTTAGAATCAATCGAAACCGGACTAACCAAAAGCGAGCAGTTTATTGAAAAAAACCAGAAGATATTAATGTACATATTATTAGGTATAGTTGCAGTAGTTGCATTATACTGGGCATTTATCAAATTGTACAAACAACCACGTGAAAAAGAAGCTATTACACAAATGTTTGTTGCACAACAAAACTTTGAAATTGATTCATTCGCAGTTGCATTGAACGGTTATGCAGGTTATCCCGGATTCATTCAAATAATTGAAGATTATAGCGGCACAAAAGCAGCAAATTTAGCAAATTACTATTGCGGCGTATGTTATATGAATTTAGGTGATTTTGACAGTGCTATCGAATATTTAAAAGATTTCAAAACAAAAGACTTAATGCTTTATAGTACAAAATTTGGTCTTTTAGGTGATGCTTATGTCGAAAAAGGAGATTTGGAAACTGCTGCCGATTATTACTTAAAAGCAACTTCAGAAGATTATTCAAACGATTTTACTACACCAATTTATCTGAAAAAACTTGGTCTGGTTTACGAAAAGACCAACAAATTTGCAGAAGCTGTAAAAGTTTATGAAAAAATTTACAACAATCATCCAAAATCTAACGAAGCCAGAACAATTGAAAAATATTTAGAAAGAGCAAAATCGAACTTGTAAGAAAAATAAAAAAACCGCAAATCTGCGGTTTTTTTTATTTAGTAATTTAGCCAGCATTATTCATAAATAATGCTGGCTGCCTGTCCCGACTCGGCGGGAATTTAGAATAACAAACAAATTTGGGTTTTGCAAACGTCCAAATTTGAGTTATTCTAAATCGGGGTTTCCTGAATTGCAACCCGCTAATCAACCCGCATTCATAAAAATTTAATAATTTTTATGAATAATTCAGGTTAACGGACAATCTGTGCTGGATTTTAGGGCTTTTTTGGGTGTTTTTGGGCAAAAAAGGCGGATTTTTAGATAAAAATTGAGCGGGAAACGGGACTCGAACCCGCGACCCTCAGCTTGGGAAGCTGATGCTCT
>DYKL01000420.1 GCA_020722645.1 Acetofilamentum sp.
TATGTGTTAGTTATTTCTCCGTTGAAATTTAATTTTATATTGATTTTGGTTTCTTGAGTTGGGTAAAGGTAGATTATTGGTTTACGAACAATGTCGTCGTTATTTGGATTTATCATTACATAAATGTCAATTAATGTGTCGTTTTGCACATTGAAATAATACCCAAAATCTTCCTGTCCGGCAATTTCAATAATGAAATTTATTTCAGCAGGTTCTTTAATTTGAAGTAAAAAAGTACTATCCGATTGTTTTTTTACAGGAATTTTGTTGAAAACTTTAGAAAAAAAGCCGGAATTTTTCAAATATACAGCTTCAATATCATAATCTGTCAAAACGCAGCCGGACATATCTTTTACGTATCCTTTGACTTTTATTTGTGAGTTCAAAACATTTTGAAAAGAAAAAGAAATCAACAATAAAATCACTAAAAAAAGTATATTTTTCATAATTTTGTCTTTTAATTATTTACTCAAAAATAAAACAAAAATTGCAATAAAACTGAAATAATAACAATTTTTAAGAATTTTTTAATTTTTTATTCAAAAGCATTAGATTTGCAAATAAATATTTTAATTATGGACAAAAATTCTTTGATTTACATAGCAGGTATGGAAGGTCTTGTTGGCAGTGCTTTAAAACGGAATTTAGAATCAAAAGGATACACCAATTTTATATCTACACCTTTCCCGAAATATGATTTACGTAAACAATCAGTTGTAGAAAACTTTTTTGAAGAAAACAAGCCGGATTATGTTTTTCTTGCAGCAGCCAAAGTTGGCGGAATAGTTGCAAATAATAAATACAGAGCTGAATTTATCTACGATAACATTATGATTCAAAGCAATATAATTCATCAGTGCTATGTTCACAAAGTGAAAAAATTATTGTTTCTGGGAAGTTCCTGCATTTATCCTAAATATGCTCCACAACCAATAAAAGAAGAGCATCTTTTGACTGATATACTTGAATATACAAACGAACCTTATGCAATTGCAAAAATTGCAGGTTTAAAAACCATCGAAAGTTATAATTTGCAGTACGGCACTAATTTTTTTGCTGTTATGCCAACTAATTTATACGGAAAAAACGACAATTTCGACTTGGAAAAATCACACGTACTTCCTGCAATTATTAGAAAAATGCACTTAGCAAAATGTTTGCAAAATAATGACTTTGAAGCAATTAGCAAAGATTTGAACAAATATCCGATTGAAAATATCTCCGGAACTTCATCAAAACAAGATATTTTAAGTATTTTATCAAAGTATGGAATTGTCTCAAATCCTGAAATTACAGTTGAACTTTGGGGAGACGGCACTCCAAGAAGAGAATTTCTCTACTCTGACGATTTAGCCGATGCCTGCGTTTTTTTGATGGAAAATGTCGATTTTAAAGATGTCCTGAAAAATGAATTCGGAATTGAAAACCCCCAGTTTCCTATTGTTGCTACAGAAGTTAGAAACACACACATTAACATAGGTGTAGGTTTTGACTTTACAATCAAAGAATTAGCGGAAATTATCAAAGAAATTGTAGGATATACCGGCAAAATATTCTGGAATACTGAAAAACCAAACGGTACACCACAAAAACTGCTGAATATTGACAAATTGAAGTCTTACGGCTGGGCTCCAAAAACAGAGATTAAAGAAGGTATAAAAAAAATGTATATGCTTTATGTTGGGAATTAAAAAATACAGCTAAAAATCAATCTGTTTGATTAATTTATTAACCCACATTATTTATAAATAATGTGATATTTTTTATTTTTTCAATTTCATTTTAGACGCTAACTGACCGCAAGCAGCATCAATATCTGTACCTTTACTTCTACGGATTGTAACAATCAGATTTTTTGATTTTAAAAACTCAGTAAAAGTATATACTTCTTTTTGTGTAGATTTTTTGAACTGGCTTGATGGAGTAGCATTGTATTCGATAAGGTTTATTTTTGAAGGAAAATTTTTGCAGAATTCAGCCAGTGCTTTGGCATCATCTAAACTGTCATTGAAACCTCCGAGCATCAAATATTCAAAGCTGATTCTTTTTTCAGTTTTTTTGTAATAATATTTCAATGCATTTATTAATTCAGGCAGAGGATTACTTAAATTAACAGGCATTATTTTACTTCGTTTTGAATTTATTGCAGAATGCAGCGATATTGCGAGATTGAATTTAGGTTTAAAATCTGATAATTCTATAAGTTGTTTGACAATTCCTACAGTAGAAATAGTAATCCTATCAGGCGACATAGCCAAACCATAGTTATTAGTAACAAAATCGACAGCTTTAAGAGTGTTTTTCAGATTTAATAATGGTTCTCCCATTCCCATCATAACAATATTCGAGAGTTTATGTCCGAATTTTTCGGTTGATTTTTCATTTAACAAAAAAACCTGTTCGTAAATTTCAGATGTACTGAGATTTCGGGAAAACCCCATTTTACCGGTAGCACAAAAACTGCATTTCAAAGGACAACCAACCTGCGTTGAGATACAGGCTGTTGCTCGGTCTTTATCGGGAATTATTACTCCTTCGATAATCAAATTATCAAATGTAGAAAAAGCATATTTTATGCTTCCATCCTTTTTACTCTCAGCGGAATGAATTATTTTGATTGGATTTAGAATAAAATTTTCTTTAATTTTTTCTCTGGTTTCGATTGAAATATCAGTCATCTGGTCAATTGATGACACATTTTTGTTCCAGAGCCACTTATATATTTGTTTAGCTCTAAACGGTTTTTCATTGATTGATAACAAATAATCCGAAATTTCGTTTAATTCCAATTCTTTTAAATCTTTCAT
>DYKL01000421.1 GCA_020722645.1 Acetofilamentum sp.
GGTGTGAGAGGTCTGAGAGTGAGCAATCTTGCTCATTCTCTTCCTACTCGATTATCGCTTTTTCTTTTTTTCTATTCAATTGTTAATCCAAGTTTTAAGTTTATTTTATTTTCCAAAACTTTCATAAAATCATCTAATGAAGGTGTTGGTTGATGTGTAAATGCTTTTAATAAATTTGAAATTGTAGAAGACTTTTTTTCTACTAATTTTAAGTTATACAAGTCTTTATTTGCTATCAAATCGTAAATGAAATACTTTGTTTTGTCGGTTTTATTAAAATCCATTTCTTTTAATTTGAAACGATTAACCATATTATCAAAAACATATTTTTGTAATATCCAATAAATTTGTTTATCCCATTTTTCCATTACTTGACCTTTAATAAGCATTTGAATGTAAGATAATTTAATTGTATTATAAGTATTTAAACCAAAAGCATAAGACTTTTCAAGAACATTTTCTCCGCTTACAAAATCTGTTAAAGCATCAACAAGTTTCCCTGTTCCTGTTGTGCTATCTGATTGAAATTCAACTATACAAAAATCGTCTATTTTACTGCTAATTGGTTTGTGCTTAACTAAAACAAAATCAAAACTACCTACATTGTTTAGTTTCACTTCCGAAAATAGTAAAACGTTGTTTACTGAACCAAAGGCATTTTTGGCGACATCGTGAAATACCAAATTATTTTCTAAAAATCTGTGTGGACAAATAATTGGCTTATTATTACTGTGATTTACAGAACAAACGCCCATTGGAAAGGGTATTGTTCTACTTTGTTTATCACATTTTGCGTTTAAAAATCTGCAAAAATGTTTCTTGTTATTTTGCACTGCTTGTTTTGTCTGTTTTTCAATAGGAAAACTAAAAACTTCGTTTAGATTTGCGTTTATTTTGCTCATTTCTGTATTATTACAATTTCTTCGGGTAATGCAATGTCGTGTCCTGTGCTACGACGCATTCTAAAAAGTTCTTTTCTACAATTTTTGTAACCAATTTCTTGTGCCATTTCTATTAAAATATCACAAACAGGAATGTAAACTCCTTTTATTGTTTGGTCGCCAACTACTTGTAAAAAATTTGCATTTGGTTTTAATAATTCGTAAAATTCTTTCATACACAAATACATATCGCCAAAATACTCACGAACCATTCTCGGATAATCAAACCCCCAATTTTTATCTTTGGTTTGTTCATAAATTTTGTCTGAAACTAATTGTATATCTTTGAATTTAGTTATAAAATTTTCTGAATTACTTTCTTTGAAAATTAATTTTGTACTACCCTTTACCATTTTACGTTTTATTTGTTGAACATCGTTCATTTCTTTCACAAAATCAAGTAAGTATAATTCTAATCTTGTCTGTCGTGTATATTCTAAATCGTTCGGATATGGCGGTGAAGTTATAATAAAATCAATAGTTTCTTTTTCAATATATTGACTTGCATTTAAACAAGTATCATTTATTAATTTTGAAGTTCCGTAATTATTGTGTTTCTGAATTTGCTGCAAATCTTTATATATTTGTATTACTTTTTTTGTAAAAATGTCCCAAAATTCTTCTTTTTCACGAAACGGATAAAAAGTAGTTCCCGGACAAAGTGAAACATAAGAAGCATCAAAACAAGATTTTGACATTGCAAGCAATAAAAGGTTTTTAATTTTAACGTTCTCTATTACATCAATCAAATTTTTCAATAAATTAACTTCTTTTTGCAAACTGATACTTAACCACTGATTTAATTCTTTTTTTGGCATACGTTCCAAAAAACCTTTGTTCAATTCTAATTCGTCATATTTTTTTATTTTATTAATAAATTGTTCGGAAATATTTATTATTATTTGTTTAAATAATTTTAAATCAATATCCCAAGTAGTTTTAACTTCTGAAATATATGTCATTAAAGGATTTGCGTCAAAACCTATTGAATTGCAATGAAATAAATTTGCTGAAATTAAAGTTGTTCCACTACCCGCAAACGGCTCTACAATTAAAGAGTTTGGTTGTAAATTATATTCTTTAATTTTTTCTTCAATTAATTGATAAGGAAAATCTTCCAAATAATCATACCATTTATGAACTACTCCAAATTTATTTAATTCGCTGATTGTTTGATTAAATTCAAATAATGAATCACTTGAAGAGCCGTTTTTACAGAATTTTAAGAGTTTATCAGAAAAATTTTTACGTTTATAATCATTTCGTTTGATAAAGTTTTCCATTATTTTTTTAGAATGATTTGGAATTGTGATATTTCCAAATTCTCCTTCCAAAAATCCTTTTGTAATTAATGAATTAATTGCGTCTTTTAATATTTTGCTATCTTTTGGGTAATCAGTTAATTCTGATAATTCATCAAATGTTGTTTGTTTATTTTCGTAGAAATCAATAAAAATTCTTTGCAAAACTTGTGCTTGCAGAAACGGTAATTTATTTGGACTTACTTCTTTCATTTCATCAGTATTTATCGTAGCCGCAAAGTTATTTATTTTTTAATTATTATCAAATTTGTATGGTGTCAGTTTTTTTGATACCGCAACCGGGTAGCGTAAGCCCCCTAAGAACCGTATCCCGAAAAATTCCCGAAAATTCGGGACAGGCAGGGACAGGCAGTGCGACTTTACTCATTACTTATCTTTCTTTTAATGGTATTCGTGAGGTCGCTTCGCTAAGTTCACCGTCCCAAAAACTTTTGGGAGCTCAGGCATCTTTAAGGCTTTATGTGCCCATACCACCCGACTGTTAAACTTTTAGGCTCTTTTATTAAAGAATGTTGGTAACAAATTTTAATGTTTGGTATAAT
>DYKL01000422.1 GCA_020722645.1 Acetofilamentum sp.
CGACTTTATGCCAAAAATGTCAAATTTTACCAACAATTTTTCATAAAAGAGCCAAGCTTTTTTTATCTTTGTTGAATGAAAAAATATAAAATTTCAGGGTTCTTTATAAAAGTGTGTGGGTAGCACAAAATGGACAAATTGTACCCTCCGGAAAAGTTGGGGTTTATGCCACTAATGATAAAACTTTCTCCATAATTCCAAATAGTAACTTTCAAATTTCTGATGTCCTTGTAGATGGTGCCAGTGTTATTGGTGATGTTAATTTTATAGAAAATAATGGAATATTCACTTTTGAAAATATTAGTTCAGATCACACAATTGTAGCAAAATTTGAGTTTGATAAAAATTTGAGTGAAAGTCAATGTGATAAAAATATATTACTTTATCCAAATCCTGTTTCTGATAAAATTTTTATTTACTCTACTGAAAATATTTTAGGGGTTGATGTTTACAATCTTTATGGTTTATCTGTTTCGTCTGATAACTATAATTCAAATGATGTAACAATAGATTCCGAAAATTTTGAGACTGGTATCTATTTAATGAAAATACAAACACAGGATGGTTTAAAAACTTGTAAAGTTATAAAAAAATAAATTTTTTTGAATTTTATGTATTTACTCAAAAATTATTTATCAATAGTTCGGCATATTTCATAGTAATTTGTTAATATTCAGCGAATTATGTTTATGCGAGTAACAAATTGGTAAATAATTGAAAATCAATAATTTGCTTCCTTCGTTATCACTCAGGATGACACTAATTGAAAAATTAACGAATTATTGATTTATGTTTCATTACATTAATTTCTCAATTAATTTAAAAATAATATTTTCAAAATCAAATCGTAAATATTACTTTTCTTACATATATGAGTTCAGTATAAAAAGGTCGTAAAAAGCAAACTCAAACTTGCAAGTATTTGATTATCAAGTAGTTATGTTTGTTTATTATTTTTTGTAAAACACTATAAATCAATTAGTTATGTTTTATTTGTTCTTTTTTGATAGCTTTTTAGACCGGACTCATATATTAGTGAAAAAATTTTTTATTTTGTCAAAGTTATTATTTTTGTAATGAATTTAAAAACTGTAAATTTTATAATAAATAATCAAAACAAAAATATATGGATTTATCAATTAAATATTTAGGTTATAATCTAAAAAATCCTATAATAATAGGAAGTTCAGGATTAACAAATTCTGTGGATAAAATTAAAAAATTGGAAGCAAACAATGCCGGAGCTGTTGTTTTGAAGTCAATATTTGAAGAACAAATAGAAGCAAATGCTCATAATGAAGCCAATAATTATGTTTATCCAGAAGCATTTGATTATATAAAAGAGTATTCAAAGTCGTATAGTGTTGATAAATATTTAACATTAATCGAAAATTGTCGTAAAGAAATCAAAATTCCGGTTATTGCAAGTATAAATGCCGTAGATAATGGGCAGTGGGTAGAATTTGCCAAAAAAGTTGAATCTGCCGGAGCTCACGCTATTGAATTGAATTTGAGTATTTTACCATCAAACGATGAAATTTCATGTAAAGAAGTAGAAAATTTACACCTTAAAATATTAGAAAGTGTAAAAAAACAAATTTCTATTCCTTTGTCAGTTAAAATCTCTCAGTTTTCAAGCGGATTAGCAAATCTTGTCAAACAAATTTCATGGTCTAAAACAGTTGACAGCATAATAATGTTTAATCGTTTTTATAATCCCGACATAGATATTAACAAGATGGAAATGTCTGTTTCAAATGTTTTCAGCAATGCTGAAGATTTAATGCCTTCATTGCGTTGGATTGCTATGTTTGCCGAAAAATATCCTGTTTCTTTTGTTGCTTCAAGCGGCGTATATACCGGCGAAGATGTTATAAAGCAGTTACTTGTAGGAGCTGATGCTGTTCAGATTGTTTCTGCAATTTACAAACACGGTGAAGGATACATTAACACAGTTTTGAATCAAGTGAAAGACTGGATGAAAGCAAAAAATTTCCATTCAATATCTGATTTTAAAGGCAAAATGAGCACTGCTAAAATTGATAAACCTCATGTTTATGAACGTATTCAATTTATGAAATATTTTGGAAATATCGAGTAAATATAATATTAACTTATAAATTTTTAAAATGAAAAAATATATTTGTGTTGTATGTGGTTATGTTTACGACCCTCAAGCAGGCGATCCGGATAGTGGAATTTTGCCAGATACAGCCTTTGAAGACATTCCCGAAGACTGGACTTGTCCTGTTTGCGGAGTCGGGAAAGATGATTTTTGAACTGGTTGAAGAATAAAAACAATAAATAAGCTGTCTGAAAAGTTTTTAGGCAGCTTTTTTTATTCATTTCTAAATTTTAATATTATAATTATCATTTATGAATGAAAAAATCATAGATAACTTAAAATAGGAGATTCAAAAGCTCAAAAACGATGTGAACTTATATAAAACTATTGCTGATAATACATTTGATTGGGAAATTTTTAGAGATAAAGATAATAAAATTGTTTATATATATAAAGCTTTTGAAAGAATAACAGGCAGGCTACAAATAAGAAGATTTATTAAATGGACGAATAAACGAAAAAAATATTGTGCATCCTGATGACTTTGATATAATTTCAGATGTTGTAAATGATTTCAAAAACGAAAAAATATTTAAAGACGTTTTGTTCAGGATAGTTAATGTTAATAATGAAATTAGATATATCAACCTTTGTTCGAATCCTGTTTATATAAATAATCTTGGTCTTTTCCTTAATATTAAGATGAAATAATTATCTGTGTAAAAAAATGATAT
>DYKL01000423.1 GCA_020722645.1 Acetofilamentum sp.
AATTAAAGGCTTAAATTTTACAAGAATTTTGGTTTATGAATAATGCAGGCTAACTGATTTTAACGGCTATTTGTGGTGTTTCGGCAGGAAATAATTTTGTCTTATAAATTTCCGAACAATTTTAATCAAAATATTGTTAAGATAATTATTTTTGCAATATTTTAAAAACCAAAATAATTCAATTTTTTACTCATAATAATATGAAATACACATTATTTTTTGTATTTTTTATTTTCTTTGTTACAAATACTATTGAAGCACAGGAAAATCTTATTCTTGAAAAAGAAAAACTCCAGACAAACAAAGAAGGTTTTACTTATGTATGGCGACAAGTAAGAATCAGCGACCAGTTTTACGAAAAACAAAATCTTGGTGCTTATATGCTTGCCATTGAGGGCTATGTTCTAGGCTATGAATACAATTCTAACTACCCCGAACTTAACTACAAATTAGGAATCAGTTACCTTTATTCTGTTTATAAACCTAAATCACTGTTTTTTCTTAAACTCGCTTATGAACAAAAACCAAAGGTGGCAAAAGATATTTTCTGGCAACTTGGTTTGGCTTATCAGTATAATTATGAATTTGACAGTGCTTTAATATTTTTTGATTTATACAAAAATAGTCTTACGGCAAATGAATTATCAAAAAAGAAAGATTTAATTGAACTTAAAACCGAAGAATGTAATTTGGCGAAAAAAATGATTGAAAATCCCGTAAATGCCAGAATTACAAATTTTGAAGAAATAAACACACCTTATCCGGAATATTGTCCTGTAATTACAGCCGATGAATCAAAAATATATTTCACTGCACGAAGACCTGACTGCATCGGAGCTTCCGCTGACCCTCTTGATGGTCAGTTTTACGAAGATATTTATTATTCGGAACATAAAGAAGGGAAATGGACTGTTGTGAAAAACATTTCAATTCCTCTGAACACAAAATATCACGATGCAACTGTTGCTCTGGCACCTGACGGTAATTCGATGCTTACTTACAGAGGCGGCGACCTGTATATTTGTTACAAAAGCAATCAAAAATGGTCATTCCCTGAACCTTTACCGGAATCAATAAATACCGACAAAATTGAAAATTCGGCTTGCTTTTCTTTTGACGGCAAGACAATTTATTTTGTCAGAGGCAAAACAAACGACCCGAATAAAAGCAACAGCGACATATATAATACGAAATTCGTAAATGGAAAATGGTCTTTTCCGGAAAAATTGCCGGATATTATTAACTCTCCAAAAGATGAAGATGGTGTTTTTATACACCCCGACGGGCGTACTCTTTATTTTTCTTCTCTGGGACACGGTACAATGGGCGGTTTTGATATTTTCAAATCTGTAAAAGATGAAAACGGAAACTGGACAAAACCGGTTAATCTGGGATACCCTATAAACACTCCTGATGACGACATTTACTTTGTTTTATCTGCCGACGGTAAAACCGGTTATTATTCAAGCATAAGGCAAAACAGCAAAGGTTTCAGCGATATTTACAAAATAGAATTTATCAAAGAAAAGCAAGTTTTTCAAGATGTTGAAGACAACCTGATTGCAACTAATGATAGCACAACATCCCAGTTGTTTAATCCTCATGATATTGAAACAGTTTATTTAACATTAGTTACAGGTAAAATTTATGACGGAATAAGCCTTGAACCATTGTTTGCAAAAATAGAAATTTACGATAACGCAACCGATAGTCTAATTTTGACTACCGAAACTGATAATACAGAAGGAACATATATTGTAACCTTACCTTCGGGGGCTAATTACGGAATGAATGTTACTTCGGATAATTACTTGTTTCACTCCGAAAATTTCGATTTACCTACAGATTTGGCATTTAACAGAATAATTCTTGATATTCCGCTATATCAAATTACCGAAGGTTCAAAAGTGGTGTTGAAAAATATTTTCTTTGATTTTGATAAAGCTACTTTACGCAAGGAATCAATTCCTGAGCTGTTCAGAGTAATTTCGTTTCTGGAAGAAAACCCGAACGTAAAAATTGAAGTTTCAGGTCATACTGATAATAAAGGCTCATACGAATATAATAAAAAATTATCACAAGACAGAGCCAAAGCAGTAGTGAACTTTTTGATACAAAACGGAATAGATCAAAGCAAACTTACATACAGAGGGGCATCTTACGACGAACCTATAGCATCAAATGATTACGAAGAAGGAAGACAAGAAAACAGAAGAGTTGAATTTAAAATCATTTCAAATTAACCTGAATTATTCATAAAAATAATTAAAATTTTTATGAATGCTGGTTGATTAGCGGGTTGCAATTCAGTAAACCCCGATTTAGAATAACTCAAATTTGGGCGTTTGCAAAACCCCAAATTTGTTAGTTATTCTAAATTCCCGCAAAGGCGGGACAGGCAGCCGGCATTATTTATAAATAATGCGGGTTAATTCAAAACTGCTTTTAGGAACATATCCTAAATTAATGTCTGTATTTCTTTGCGGCTCTTTGTGAAAACCTTCGCGGTTCTCTGCGGTTAAATATTTGAATACTATTTTTTTACCGCAAAGAAACGTAAAGAAATAAACGCAAAGTACGGCTGAGATTGAACTATTTTTTAAAACATGTTCCTTAACAATTGTTCGGTATATTTAATAGTAATTCATTAGCATTCCGTGAATTATGTTTGTGCAAGTAAAAAGTTGGCAAATAATTGAAAATCAATAATTTGCTCCCTTCGTTTTTACTCAGGGGGACGCTAATTGAAACGGAACTTACTTTTAAAAAGCGTGGATTTACAGGGCTTTGCTGCTGATT
>DYKL01000424.1 GCA_020722645.1 Acetofilamentum sp.
TGATTTTTCGATTATTAATCCATTTTGTGCTACCCACACACTTTTATAAAGAACCAAAAAAAGTAAATTCTGTAAAAAAAATGTAATTTATACCAATTTTTTATTCATAGATTTAATTTTATCAGATACCAAGTAAGTTTAAAATTCGATTTTATATCTCTTAACTTAGGAAATATTACTAAATAAAATGGTTTTAATGATTTATAAAAAACTGATAATTAGAGTTAGTCAAAAAAGTTCATAAAGCCTGCCCTGTAAGTGTCTATAAAGTATTATCATTTGATTTTCAATGAATTAACTTTATGAACTTAATAAACTTTATGAACTTTATGAACTTTATAAACCATTAACTTGGTATTAAAGACATTCCGGCTAAAAATAAAATGTAAGACGAAAAACCGGATTTGAAAAATACGAATATTCGGAGTAATTAAAGTCCCACAGCAGCAAATAACACATATAAGCACGTTCTGAAATCATTTGTCTGTATCCGCCACCCAAATAATATGCTTCAATCCATATTCTTCGGGTTGAATATGGATAATTTGTTAAATCTTCGACATTATATTTTGCATATTCAAAGTGAACTGTCAGAAACTTCATAATATAAATCTCGCTGAAAGCGTTTGCCCCGTATAAAAATGTTTTGAATCCTCCTTCGCTGTAAAACATACCGTCGGCTCCGACACCTACAGTAAAGAAATTTGTAACAGGATATGCTATTTTGGGTGACAAATATATTCTTGTAGAGTATCCGATTCCAAAGCTAAAATCTCCGCCATATAAAAATTTTCTGTATAAAATACTTGTATCCGGCTTATTGTCAGGATGTTCATAAAAATCTATTTGAGCATATAAACTACTGAATGAGACTATCAAGAAAAATACAAATACTATTTTTTTCATTGTCAATAATAATAAATTATTTACAAAGTAAGCTAAAAATTTGGATTTGTACAACTTTTATAAAGTTATTTTAAAATTTACGAATTTTTAATGTTTTTATCGGTATAATTCGCATTAATAAATTGAACATTTCCTATTTAATCAACAAGTTGCCAAAGGCAAGACAGTTTGAGAATTATGACATCGTAAGAGGGATTTTTGTAAAAAAGTGTTGTAAATAATTCGCATTAATAAATTGAACATTTCCTTTTTATTCAACAAGTTGCCAAAGGCTCGACAGTTTGAGAATTATGACATCGTAAGAGGGATTTTTGTAAAAAAATGTTGTAAATAATTCGCATTAATAAATTGAACATTTCCTTTTTAATCAACAAGTTGCCAAAGGCAAGGCAGTTTGAGAATTATGACATCGTAAGAGGAATTTTTTGTAAAAAAATGTTGTAAATAATTCGCATTAATAAATTGAACATTTCCTTTTTAATCAACAAGTTGCCAAAGGCAAGGCAGTTTGAGAATTATGACATCGTAAGAGGAATTTTTTGTAAAAAAGTGTTGTAAATAATTCGCATTAATAAATTGAACATTTCCTTTTTATTCAACAAGTTGCCAAAGGCAAGGCAGTTTGAGATATAAAAATAAATGTTGAATGAAAAACAATTACATAAATGTATGTTTTGTAGTCTTTAAATTCAAAAAATTCATCAAATAAACTGATTATAAGGAATTTAGCAAAAACTTACAAAAATATAACTTTTAAATTTAAAAGTTATCAAAATATAAAATTTTAGGTAAAATCAACAAAAAAACAGCCTTTTTTACTCAAAAAACAGCTGTTTTTTTAATCTATTTTGTCAGTTAACCCCTGTATTTTCGAAAAAAATCGTACTCAAAGGGGTAAGGGCGAAATTTTTGAAAAATAAAGGGCTTAAAATGGTAAACAAATCACGGATACTTATATTTTTATATGATATTTAATAGCATATCTAATAAATAAAAGTGATTTACACTTGATTTTGATATTTTTCAGCATTTACTTATTTTTCTTTATAATAAAACCAAACTGCTATCAATGGTTATCAATATAGCTCATCAGGATTTGTAATCCGAATGTATTTAACTACTTGATTTAATGTTATTTTCGGATTACAAAGCATTATTGTCCGGAACCTTTTTAGTGATTTGATAGCTATAATTAAATCTTACCTTAAATCCGTAAGTCTATACTTATATATCTGAAATTCAGTCAGGTGAAAACACCTGACTGATGCAAACTGCATGTTGCAGGTATTTTCACCTGCAACCACTTACGAAAAGACTTGCGGATTTAAGGTCTTATTAAAAAGGTCATAAAACTGACTACAGAGTAAAAACACTATCCAACTGTTCTGCCGGAAGCAACTTGCTTGCATTAATAGTAATGTGATTATAAAATCACAATGTACAATTAATTTCACTTTGTTAAGGCAATAGTTCGGTATATTTTGAAGTAATTCGTTAATATTCAGCAAATTGATTTTGTACGTGTAACAAATTAGTAATTAATTAAAAATCAATAATTTGCTTCCTTCGTTATCACTCAGGATGACACTAATTGAAAAATTAACGAATTATTGTTAAGGAATATGTACTAAATTAATGTCTGTATTTCTTTGTGGCTCTTTGTGAAAACCTTCGCGGTTCTCTGCGGTTAAATCTTTGAATAATATTTTTTTACCGCAAAGAAAGAAACGCAAAGTACCGTTGAGATAGGACTTTTTTTTTAAACATGTTCCTAATGTAATATTGACAATCAACTTTCAATTAAAGCAAGATATTTCCAATATGACAGTTTGAATGAAAAAACGGCTCAATCCAAAATATAGGGGGGATTGTAAATTTTTTTAATTTTG
>DYKL01000024.1 GCA_020722645.1 Acetofilamentum sp.
AAAGTCATCTCAAATTTAGATTATTACAATTCTCCGGAATTGCAAAGAAAGAGAATTGAATTTGCTCTTGATAACACTTATGAAAAGCAGATTGAACGCATCGAAAAAATTATTTCTGATAAATTTGAAAAAATAACAAATCGATAATTTTTACAATTTTGTAAAAAATATCGAGATATTTTTTAATTTTTATAAAAAAGTAAAAATAATTATAAACACTAATTATAAAAAAACAAATACTAAAAAAAAAGCAATATGGAACACAATGAAAAAAAGATAAAAGAAGCTTTTCAATCTAAGGATTGGCAGGAAATAAAAGCAAATGATTCTTGGATGATGTTTAAAATAATAGCTGAATTTATGGAGGGTTTTGAAAAATTAGGTAAAATAGGACCTTGTGTCAGTATTTTTGGTTCTGCCAGAACAAAACCTGAAAATGAATATTATAAGATTGCAGAAGAAATTGCTTTTAAACTTACCCAGAAAGGTTACGGTATTATTACGGGTGGAGGACCCGGAATTATGGAAGCCGGAAATAAAGGGGCTAAGCAAGGAAAAGGTAAAAGTGTCGGGCTTGTTATAAAATTACCTTTTGAAAATAGCGGTAATGATTTTATTGATAACGATAAACTAATAGACTTCGATTATTTTTTTGCACGCAAAGTTATGTTTGAAAAATATTCTCAGGGATATATAGTTATGCCCGGTGGATTTGGAACACTCGATGAATTATTTGCTTCTTTGACTTTAATTCAAACTGAAAAAATAGGTAAATTTCCTATTATACTTGTCGGAAAATCTTTTTGGTTAGGATTAATTGACTGGATTAAAAGCACTATGCTTGAAAAACATAAAACTATCAGTCCAAAAGATATTGATTTGTTTTCTGTTGTTGACTCTGCTGACGAAGCTGTTGAAATAATTGATAATTTTTATTCCAAATATATTTTAAGTCCAAATTTTTAGATATCAAAGATTTTAATGTTAGAATGACAAAAAAGGTAAATAAAAAATATGCAAATTGAAAATGTTGAATTACAAGTAAAAGCCGTTTGTAATGCAATAGCAAATCAGGAATTTTTGAAAACGATTTTTAAGTTAAATTAGTAAAAATTTCAATTATTTTTGGAATTTTAACATATATTTTTTCCAAAAGTAGAAAAAAATAATCGAATAAATAATTTACTATCAAAATATGAAAGTACTAATATTGGCTGGTGGTTACGGTACCAGATTGAGTGAGGAAACTGTAATTAAACCCAAACCAATGCTTGAAATTGGCTCAAATCCTGTTTTATGGCATATTATGAAAATCTATTCTCATTTTGGTTTTAATGAATTCATAATACTTTTAGGATATAAAGGTTATGTAATAAAAGAATATTTTTCAAATTATTTTTTGCATCAAAGTGATTTAACGCTTGATTTAGCAAAAAACAAAATTGAAATACATAATAATTTTTCAGAACCATGGAAAGTTACTCTCTTAGATACCGGAATTGACACTATGACAGGGGGAAGAATAAAAAGAGCAAAAGATTATATTGATGGCGATACTTTTTTATTAACTTATGGCGATGGTGTTGCAGATATTAATATAAAAGAACTTGTAGAATTTCACAATACTCATAACGGTTTAATTACTATGACTTCAGTTCAGCCGGAAGGACGTTTTGGAGTTCTAAACATTGGTGAGCATAATCAGGTTCATTCATTTTTTGAAAAGCCAAAAGGCGATGGAAGTTGGATTAACGGCGGTTTTTTTGTTTGCAATAAGTCCGTTATTGATTATATTGCTGATGATTCAACTATTTTTGAACGAAAACCTCTCGAAGATTTGGCAAAAGAAGGAAAATTATTCACATATCATCATAAAGGTTTTTGGAAATGTATGGATACTTTAAGAGACAAGGAACAATTAAATGAAATATGGAATTCAAATAAAGCAAAGTGGAAAGTTTGGAAATAAAAAAAGATAGAATATGTTTAATAATATTTATAAAGACAAAAAAGTATTAATAACCGGGAATACCGGATTTAAAGGCTCTTGGCTTACTGTCTGGTTACTAAAACTTGGTGCAAAAGTTTATGGAATTTCTAAAGGAATTCCTACAAATCCATCAATGTTTGAAGTTTTAAATTTAAAAGATAAGATTGAATATCACGTGCTTAATATCAATAATTTAGAACAAGTAAAAAATACAATTGATAAAATTCGCCCTGATTTTATTTTTCATCTGGCAGCTCAAGCAATTGTTGGTAAATCTTATGAAAATCCCATAGAAACATTCAACACTAATGTTTTGGGAACAGCTCATATACTTGACTCAATGAGAGTATTGAATTTTAAATCTACTCTTGTGATGATTACAAGTGATAAATGTTATGAAAACGTTGAATGGAAATGGGGCTATCGTGAAACCGACCATCTTGGTGGGAAAGACCCATATAGTGCTTCTAAAGGGGCAGCCGAAATGATTATTCATTCATTTTTTCATTCATTTTTCAAAAATAAAGAATCAAACGTCAGATTAGTTTCTGTTAGAGCCGGTAATGTTATCGGTGGTGGCGATTGGGCAGAAAAAAGACTCGTACCGGATTGTATTAAATCTTGGTCTGTTAATGAAATTATTGAAATTAGAAATCCTTATTCAACACGACCTTGGCAACATGTTTTAGAACCGCTAAGTGGTTATTTGAGAGTTGGACAAGTTTTATACGAAAATATTGAAATTAGTGGTGAATCTTATAATTTCGGACCACCGGCAAATCAAATACATAATGTAATGGAAGTTATTGAAAATCTACAAAAATATTGGTCAGATTCAAATGAAAATCAATATAAATTTGCAAAAAAAAATTCATTTCATGAAGCAGGTTTGTTAAAACTAAATTGTGATAAAGCTCTTGCAGATTTAAAATGGCTACCTGTACTTGATTTTCATAAAACAACTCGTTTTACGGCAACTTGGTATAAAGAATTTTATACAAATAAATCAGATATGTATAATTTTACAATCAATCAAATTGATGAATATTTTAATTTTGCGAAAGAAAAAGATTTAATATGGACTGTTTAATTAACGGAGTGCATTTAACTAAATTGAAAATTATTCCAAACGAAAAAGGAAATGTAATGCACGCTTTGAAAAAAAGTGATGAAAATTTTACCGAATTTGGGGAAGCATACTTTACTTTTGTGAAAAAAAATGTAATAAAAGGTTGGAAAAAACATTTACAAATGACATTAAATTTACTTGTTCCGAATGGAGAAGTAAAATTTGTTTTGTTTGATGATAGGAGTGATAGCAAAACATTTATGCAATTTTTTGAAATAATTTTATCACAACAAAATTATTACAGATTAACTGTTTCACCCTGCATTTGGGTTGCTTTTAAAGGCATTGGAAATGGAGATAATTTAGTTCTAAATATTGCAAATATTGAACATAATCCAGATGAAGCTATAAATTGTGAAATTAGCGAAATTGAATACAAATGGTAAAAAAAAATATATTAATTACAGGCGGACTTGGGTTTATCGGTGGACGATTAACTGCTTTTTTAAATGAAACGAACAAATTTAATATTTATGTTACTTCGCGAATAAATAAAGATGAAATTCCTCTTGAAATTTTAGAAAAAGGGATTAAAGTTGTAGATTTTTTTGGATTTAACGAACAAAAAAAAGTAAAACTACTTGAAAAAATAGAAATTGTCATCCATTTAGCTGCCTTAAATGAAGTTGAATGTGAAAAGAACCCAAAATATGCAATAGAATTTAATATTTGGGAAACAGTTAATCTTTTAAATTTATCACAAAAAGCAAATATTAAAACATTTATTTATTTCTCTACAGCACATGTTTATTCTTCTCCTTTAAATGAAGTTTTTAACGAAGAAAATATTTGCCGTCCTGCTTATACATATTCCATTACACACAAAGCAGCAGAAGATTATATTTTAGCTCAAAGAAACAGAACAGAACTTAATGCTATAATTATCAGATTATCAAATTCTTTTGGTTCTCCGGCTTTTGACACAAGCGACAGATGGACTTTGTTAGTCAATGACATTTGCAAACAAGCAGTTAAAGATAATGTAATAAAACTTATAAGCAACGGACAACAAAAACGAGATTTTATTACTCTCGAAGACGTTGAAAAATCAATTTTGATTTTATTAAATAAAAAAAAATCAGATTTATTTGACGGAATAATAAATTTAGCTTCAGGAAATGCAATACAAATCATTGAAATGGCAGATTTAGTCAAAAAACAATATGAAAAATTATTTTCAAAAAATATTGAAATTCAAATTGGAGAAAAAAATGATTTTTTAAATGATAAACTAAAAATTGAAATTCAACGTTTGAATAGTTTGGGAATTTTTCCCGAAAATAATTTTGAAAAAGAAATTAAAAATATGTTAATTTTTTGTAATGCAAAATTTAATTAATGATAAAATTAATTGCAATATCTCATGCATCTTTTACCGAAGTCAATCGTGAAATTTTTAGAAGATTAAATCAAAATGGTTATAAAGTAAGTATTTTAGTACCGGAAATTATCAAATATCCTACCGGAATTAAAAAAGCTCAGCCTGTTTGCGAAAACGACCCCGAAATAATATTTGTTAAGACCAAAAGAAATAACCCTCGCATACAGAAAATTGAAAATTTGAAATCCATTTTAGATTCGAAAAAACCGGATATAGTTTTTTTAGAAAACGATTCGGGTTGTTTACAAGCAATAGAAATTGGAAATTGGTGCAAAAAAAATAAAGCCAAATTTGTCGTTCTTTCTTGCGAAAATCTACCATTTGATTTAAAAACATCTTATAAAAGAGCCGGAATTAAAGGTTTTTTACTTTCAATTGTGAAAAATTTCTTTAATTCCCAAAGCAGAAAAAATATTGACTATTTGTTTACTATAAATAATGACGGCACAAAAATTTTTAAAGAAATTAAATATAAAAATGTTATAAAAATTCCTCTTGGTTTTAATGAAAATATTTTCAATTTTTATCCTGATAAAAGGGCAAAAATTAGAGCCGAAATGGAATTAAATGATACTGTTATAGCTTATTTTGGAAGAATAGTAAAAGAAAAAGGAATACATATTTTATTGAAAGCTTTGGCAAAAATTAAAAATTACAAATGGACTCTTATTTTAGACGATTTTGTATTGTACAAAAACAGTTATTCAGAAGAAATAAACCGTCTTATAAGCGAATTAGAATTAAAAGAAAGGGTAAAATATATTAAAGCTAATCATCAAGAAATTGCAGAATATATGAATGCTTCTGATATTGTTGTACTTGCATCTGTTTCAACAAGTAAGTGGAAAGAACAATATGGCAGAGTAATACCTGAAGCAATGGCATGTAAAAATGCTGTTATTGTTGCAAATAGTGGTGCTTTGCCCGAATTAGTTGAAAATACAGGATTAATTTTTGAAGAAAACGACTTTGAAAAACTTGCCGAACATTTAAAAATATTAATTGAAAAACCGGAAATTTGTAAAAAATATAAAGAAGATGCATATTTGAGAGCCCATAAATATTTAAGTGTAGATAGCCAATTTAAAATTTATGATGAAATATTTAAAAAAATAATAAAATAGAAATGAATATTTTAATTATTGGAAAATTTAACGAAGACAGTTTTGGATTACATGTTGCGGAAACATTTGAAGACATGAAACATAAAGTTTTCAGATTTGAACCCGGCTACAAATATAAATTTAATAATGCTTTTAACAGAAAATTTAACAATATAAAAATGTCGTTATATAACGATTTTTTTTCAAAAATCAATTATATAAAAAAACAGAATTCTAAACCGTTATTAAAAATAATTGTTACTGAAAAAATTGATTTAACAATAGTTTTACACGATTTTTTACTCCCCGAAGAAGTTTCAATAATTAAAGAAAAAACAAAATCTCCAATTGTTTTATGGTTTCCTGATGCACTTTCAAACTTCAAAAAATCTATGTTTTTAATTGCAAAATATGATTTTCTTTTTTTTGTTGATAAATACATTGTAGAAGAATTAAAAAATGATTTAAAACTTAACACTTATTTTCTACCTCAGGCTTGTTATCCTAAATATCATAACAAAGTTGAATTAACTGTCAAAGATTTGGAAAAATTCGCTTGCGATATTGCCAATGCAGGTAATATGTATCCAAGTAGAATAGCTTTGTACAAACAATTACAAAAATACGATTTAAAAATGTGGGGTAGTCCACCGGCAGTTTGGGCAAAAGATAACAGTTTGCATAAAATTATGCAAAATCAAGTTGTTCACAACCATGAAAAATCAAAAGCTTTTAATGCTGCAAAAATTGTTTTAAACAATCTTCACCCTGCTGTGATTAACGGTGTTAATAAACGTACTTTTGAAATAGACGGTTGCGGTGGATTTCAAATTACTAAATATAGACCAATTGTAGAATCTCTTTTTGAAAATGATAAGGAAATCGTAACTTACAGTAAGTTTGACGAATTAATTGAAAAAATTGATTATTACTTAAATCACGAAAACGAGAGAAAAATTATTGCAGAAGCAGGAATGAAACGAGCTCATAAAGACCACACTTATGAGGTTCGACTTAAAGAAATGTTAAAATTAATTTTTAAAGTCTAAAAAATGAAATTTTTTAATTTGCTAATTTTAAATTAATGTGTAAAAATTATAAAAAAAATTGTCTGACCACTTCAATTCGTTAGACAGGTAAAGCATAATAATAATTTTTATTACGTTTTATGAATAGAGTTTGTTTTGTTTCCAAAAATATGTATTTTTGCATATAAATAGAAATAAAATGCAATACT
This sequence comes from Acetofilamentum sp., assembly GCA_020722645.1. Classification (GTDB taxonomy): domain Bacteria; phylum Bacteroidota; class Bacteroidia; order Bacteroidales; family JAFGUD01; genus JAFGUD01. The sequence continues at coordinate 6,841 of DYKL01000024.1, forward strand.
TGGAATTTCAAAAATATTTTAGTTCATATAGTGTTTTTTCAATCAATGAAATTGAAAAAATATTTCCTGATTTTAATAAAATAAATCTCTTAACTTGGCAAAAAAAAGGCTATATTACAAAATTACGAAACGGTTTTTATAAATTAAACAATACTCAAAATACCGAATTAGATTTATTTATAATAGCAAATAAAATTTATTCTCCTTCTTATGTTAGTTTAGAGTCAGCTCTCTCTTTTTACGAAATAATTCCGGAAGCTCTATTTTCCGTTACTTCTGTAACAACTTTAAAAACCAATACTTTTAAAAATAAAGAAGGAAATTTTATTTATAAAAATCTAAAACCAAATCTTTTGTTTGGATATCAACTTTTGCAAACCGGTGATAATACATATAAAATTGCTGAATTAGAAAAAACAATTTTAGATTATTTATATTTAAAAAAAACTATAAAAACAATGGAGGACATAAAATCGTTGCGTTTTAACAGGTTTATTTTAAAAGAAAAATTAAATTTGAAAAAACTGTATGATTATGCTTATGTTTTTGATTCAAAATCTCTATTAAAGAAAGTAATGGCTTTTAATAAATTATTAGATGCTTAGTTTGAACGAAATATTAAAATTCTACCCAAGTAACTTGCATAAATTCAAAAATTTTATGTTGCGAGAATATTTGCAATACAAAATTTTGGAAATTATTTTTGAAAGCGAATATGCAAACAAACTTTGTTTTATCGGTGGTACTTGTTTAAGAATTGTTCATAACAACACACGATTTTCCGAAGATTTGGATTTTGATAATTTTAATTTAAAACAAACTGATTTTGAAGAAATTGCCAAAATAATTCAAAAACAACTTACGCAGCAAGGTTACGAAATTGAAATAAAAAATGTTTTCGCAGGTGCTTTTCACTGTTACATTAGATTCCCGAAAATATTGTTTAATGAAGGGATTTCCGGATATATTGAAGAAAAAATATCAATTCAATTAGATACCGAACCGCAAAATTTTGAATTTCAGCCTCAAAAGTATATTTTGAATAAATTTGATGTTTTTACGGCTATCAATACAACTCCGACGGATATTTTATTAGCTCAAAAATTTTATGCTCTAATTAACAGAAAACGAAAAAAGGGAAGAGATTTTTTTGATATTATTTTTTTGTTAAAAACGACCACGCCGAATTATGGATACCTAAAACAAAAACTAAACATAAATAACCAAAGTGCTTTAAAACAAAAAATATTAGAAGAAATTGATAATATTAATCTTAAGGGTATTGCAGAGGATGTTATGCCGTTCTTATTTGATAATTCAGATGTTAAAAAAATAATTTTATTTAAAGATTATATTCACCAAAAATTTAATTAATATATCAAATTCAATACATTTTGCTTAACCCAATTATATTAGATAATCTATTTACAACGACTTTTTTTCTAATAATAGAAATTTAAAAAAACAATATCAATTTTTTGAATAAAATCATTTTGCAAAATATCACACAAAAATTAATAAAGAAAAATTAAAAAAACTCTTCAAATTCATAAAATATAACACAATATATATGAAATTTTTAATTTGTCAATATTCAAATATCGAAGGATATCCGTCAATACAATCTTTTTTTTTCTTTAAAAACTCATAAAAATTCACCATACAAACATATTATGAAAATACATTTTATTTCTATTAATAACTTGATAAATATTCCTTCTATTAGGTTTATTGTAGATTTTTTCATTGAAAAGTTTAAATGTAATGTTATAATAACTGAACGAGCAATAGTAAATCAGAATAATTATTTTGAGAATAATGAAAATGTTATTTTTGATAATATTGATGAAAGTAAATCAATTGATGACTTTAAATCTGAAAATACAATAGATAAGTTTAAGAAATACTATTTAGTAATTCGAAAAATTAGAAAGTTGCAAAAAGAAAAAAACGATAATATTATTTTTGTTACACCAGATTTTCAGGTTTTGTATTTTGTTATTAAACTTCAAAAAATATTTAAACATAAAAATTTTAAAATATTTTATTTACAATTCGAGTTATTTGAATATCAAGGCAGGTTAAATAATTTTTTCAATAACTATTTATTGAGAAATGCTCATATAATTAATTTAGCAATCTTTCCTGAGATAAATCGTCTAAATCATTTTTTAAATCAATGCTTAAAACCTCCAAAAGAAACTTTTGTTTTGCCGAACTCATGTGAACCTATTAAAATTGAAAGTTTTGTTAGGCACAAAATCTTAAAATCAATCCCAAATGATGCTTTTATTGTAGGGCATGTCGGAAATGTTGGAGGAACAGATCATTATTTCAAAGAAATTATACAAGCAGCAGAAAAACTTTCAGATGAAAATATTTATTTTGTATTTATTGGCAGACAATCAGATGAAGTAAAAAATATTCAAAAAAATATATATAGCAAAAAAATTCTTTTCTTTGATAAAATTCCTCACCAAGAACTATCGCAAATATATCCTTTTTTTAATATTGGATTGATTTTATACAAAGGACTTTCACCAAATTTTGAGTATGCCGCTCCAAATAAGTTATACGAATATTGGGCTTGGGGAATAAAGTCATTAGCTCACCCTCTTAAAGGGTTAAAAGGCGTTTTTAATAATGAGGTTCAAGGGCAATTGATAAATTTTGAAAACCAGTCTGAATTAATATGTACTATAAAAAAACTAAGCAAAATAGATTTTAACAAAAACGAACTAAAAATCTATTTTAATAAAAATATTAGTATTTCAATATTTTTAAAAGCTTTGATAGAGAAGATTTAATTAAGAAATTAAAATAATAATTTATGTGCGGAATTTCAGGAGTTTTTTCAAACGACAAAAAATATCATTTAAAAATATCAGAAAGTATTATTACTTTATCACACAGAGGTACTGATAATACATCAGTTGAAAATATAACTGATAAGTTAAGTTTTGCTCACTCTCGTTTGTCAATTGTTGACCTTCATCCTCGTTCCAATCAACCAATGACTGATGAAGAAACCGGTAATAAAATAATTCTCAACGGAGAAGTTTATAATTATAAAGAATTAAAAAAACTTTTTCCGAAAAAAGAATTCAGAACTAACTCAGATACTGAAGTTTTAATGCATCTTTTACGAGAAAAAAGCATTAAAGATTCATTAAAAATGTGCAACGGTGCATTTGCTTTTGCTTTTTGGGATAATGTTAATAAAAAACTAATATTAGGAAGAGACCGTTTTGGTAAAAAACCACTTTTTTATTCAATAATTGACAATACTCTTTTGTTTGCTTCAGAAGCAAAGGCTCTGTTTCCTTTTGGTATTAATAAAAAACCAAACCACAAAGCAATTATAAACTACTTATTTGAAGGAGTTATTGGAAAAAATGAATATAGTTTTTTTGAAGGTATAAATCAAATACAGAATTCTTCTTATTATATTTTTAGTTTAGAACGAGAAATACTCAGATTAGAATCAAAGGAAACTTTTTGGTCTGCTCCTAGTTCAAATGTCATAATATCTTATAAAAATGCAGTTGAAGAATTTAGAGAATTATTTTTGGACGCTGTTAGAATAAGATTAAGCGAAGAGGTTAAATTTGCAATTATGCTTTCCGGAGGTCTCGACTCGTCAAGCATTGCGTCAGTAGCAGCAAAGTATAACTCAGATAGAAAAATAACTGTTATATCAGCTGTTTATAATAATAATGATCTTGATGAGAGTGATTTTGCTCGAAAGGTTACCGATAAATACAAAAATCTTGATACTATTTGGGTTGATGATATTGATTACGATAATTTTCTTAATAATATAGAAAATGTTACATATCATCAAGAAATACCTGTCCCAGACGGATCCATAGTAGCACAAAGTATATTAATGCAAAGAATTGCAGAAAAAGGAATAAAAGTTGTACTGTCAGGAATAGGTGGTGATGAAGTTCTGGCTGGTTATCCCGATATATTTTATCCGGCACAAGTTGTAAATGAAATGAGAAACATTAAATTTAATAATTTAAGTTCAAGAGCAATATTTCACAGCTTGCCAAACTCAATCAAAAATTATATTTATGTTAAAAAACATCTGAAATTAGATGTCTTGAAAGATAAAAGCTTAATAAAATTTTTTAATAAAAGATTTCAATCAGAATTTTTTCATACTGATAAATTAAATGAATATCTAAAACATAGTCTTTTTCATTGGACTATTCCCAATATGGTATGGTTTGAAGACAGAAGTTCTATGGCTTCGGCTGTTGAAAATCGATCTCCATTCTTAGACTATCGTATTACTGACTTTTTACTTACTTTACCTGGTAGTTTTAAAATTGACAAAGAATTTACAAAAAAAATATTAAGAGATGCGGAAATAGGCATTTTACCTGATGAAATAAGAACACGAAAAGATAAGCAGGGGTTTCATGCCCCAATTAAAAAGTGGAAGCAATTAATGACTTTTAAATTCTTAAATGATAAAGTTTTTAAGAAAACATTTGATTATCTTGATTTTAAGGTAATTGAGAAATCAACGTTTAATATTTTTTGGAGAACATATTCTTTACACCTTTGGTATAAAATATTTTTTAAATAATGGCAAAAATTTTACTTGTAATTGGCACGCGTCCAGAATTAATAAAAATTGCTCCAATAGTTCATGCTTTTAGAAATGTTGGAAAAGATGATATAATTAAAATTCTAAGTACAGCTCAACATAGAGATATGCTTGAAAAATATTGGGATATATTTGATATCAGACCCGACTATGAATTGGATTTTTTAAAAAAAGGACAGTCGCTTGGTGAACTTACTGCAAGGGCATTTGAACAAACTGACTCTTTTTTTTCTGAACTGGAAAAAGTTAATAAAAAACCTGAATATGTTGTTGTTCAGGGGGATACAACAACTGTTTTTTCCGTTGGCTTATGCTCTTTTTACCATAATATAAAAATAGCTCATATAGAAGCAGGTTTGAGAACCTATGATATACAAAATCCTTATCCCGAAGAAGTTAACCGTAGAGTAGTTTCCATTTTAGCTGATATAAATTTTGCTCCAACAAAAATATCTGCAGATAACTTATTAAAAGAAGGTGTTCCAAAAAATAAAATACATATTGTAGGAAATACAGTTGTAGATGCCCTTCAATTCATTACAAAACACAAGGTTTATGCTCATAAAGAATTTTCCGAAAAGTTATTAAACAATACAAATATTGAAAAAAATAAAGTAGTACTTATAACTTTTCACAGACGTGAAAATCAAAATGAAAATTTGAATCAACTTATAAATGCAATTAATCAACTTTCAAAAGAATATAATCAATTAAAATTTATTTGGACACTACATCCAAATCCCCAAATTAAGCATTTTGTCGAAAACTCATTACTTTCAAAAAATAAAAATGTGATTTTAGTTCCTCCCTTAGAATATATTGATATAATTAAACTAATGAATTTATCAAGAATAATTTTGTCAGATTCAGGCGGTATTCAAGAAGAAGCTCCTTCTTTTGGTGTACCTGTATTGGTTTTAAGAAAAACAACAGAGCGACCTGAAGGCATTATGGAAAAAAAAGCTTTTATTACAGAATTAAAAATTAATTCTATAATTAAACAATTTAAATCCATTTATCATAATTATTATCCTAAGGATTTAAAAAATCCCTACGGAGATGGTTTTGCGGCAGATAAAATTAGAGATATTCTCCTCTCCCAAAATAATTGTGTTTAAGTTTTATGAACAATAACCACCTATACCTCTCATTTCTTTTTTCTTTTGTTGTTATTCTTATAACATTCATATTCGATTTGTTGTTTTGGACTTCAATTGGTCTGGGTCTATTTACTTTTTTTTCTTTAATGTTATTTTTCAATATCGGCAATAAAATAGATTTTAGAGATTTGATAATTTTTGTGCCTGTTTTACAATGGATTGTTGGACCTTGGTTATCATATACTTTCCTTACAGATGATGTTTATTATTATATGGCAGTTGAACAAGATGATTATATGAAATTTGCTGTTCCTTCAATTCTTTTATTTTCAATTGGCTTATATATTCCTGTCAAAAAAGTAAATATTGATTTTGAAAATGGGTTTGACGTAATAAAACAAATTGTTAAAAGACATAAAAGTTTAGATTTAATACTAATTGTTGTTGGAATAATATTTTATTTTATTGAAAAATCTCTCCCTACTCAATTACGTTTTATTGCTTTCCTTTTAAGTAACCTCAGATATGTTGGACTTTTTTTTGTGTTTTTTAGTAATCGTAAATCAAAAAACCTCATATTTTACTCAGTTCTGGGTTTAACTGTTTTGATGTCTTTTAAAGAAGCAATGTTTCATTTAATGTTAATTTGGTTTTTGTTTTTGTTTTTTATTTTAGCATTTATTAAAAAATATTATTTAGTAAAAAAAACGTTAATAGTTTTTGCTTTAATTATATCTATGATAATAATTCAATCAGTAAAACAAGAATTTAGAAAAATTGTTTGGCAAGGAAATTTATCAGATAATGTTTTTTCTTCTTTTACTTCTCTTGTTGTTGAAAAAATAGAAACAGAAGGTGCTTTAACACACGAAACAAATATTAATAATTTAATTAGCCGTATAAATCAGGGATGGATAATTGCTCGTGTTATGTATTATGTGCCTAATTTTGAACCTTATGCAAAAGGAGAAACTATACAAAATGCAATTGTTGCAACGCTAGTACCTAGAATTTTAGCTACAAATAAAGTTACTTCTGGAGGTAAAGAGTACTATACAAGATTTTCCGGCAGAGAACTACAACCAGGAACTTCAATGAATATAAGCGTTTTAGGTGAGGCTTATGCAAATTACGGTCAAAATGGCATGTGGTTTATGCTTGCATTTGGTTTTTTTCTAAATATAACTTATGTCTTTTTACTTAAACTTGTAAAAAGAAATCCATCACTTTTATTCTTTCTACCAATAATTTACTTGCAAGTAATTAAAGCCGAAACAGATTTTGTAACCGTTTTAAATCATTTTGTTAAAGCGTCTTTTCTTGTTTGGATTATTTATTTCATTTTACGCAAGTTTCTGAAAATTAAAATTTAGATTTTATTAATTGCTCACCTCCGAATATAAATTAATGTACGAATAAGAAACAGAATTTTATACATTAGTGGAAAAAAATATACTGTAAATTTTTTGGTTGCAACTGAAAATTATTTGTTTTTGACAGAATCTTAAACTATGGAAGATAAATTTGCAAGGTTTATAATTTTAAATTGACATATCATTAAAACATTTATACTTTAAATTGCTCCCCTCCGAATACAAATTAATGTACGAATACGAAACCAATTATTGGTGGTACGTCGGGTTGCACGAACTTATTTTGTTTTTTGTGAACAAAAAGAGTGGGGGAGAGCAACTTTCTATCATTGATGCCGGCTGCGGAACAGGTAGATTACTTGAACTTTTATCTGAACATCAAACAAAAGGCTTCGATTTTTCAGACGAGGCAATAGAATTTTGTAAAAAACGAGAACTTAAAAATGTTTTTAAACAAGATATAAATAAATGGTCACCCACAGAAAAATACAATGTTATAATCAGCGCTGACGTAATTTGTTCGATTGGAATTGATGATTATAAATTAATTTTGAAAAATTTTTATGAAGGATTGGAAAAAGATGGTATTTTAATATTAAACCTACCTGCTTTTGAAATTCTTCGAAGAAACCATGATAAAGCTGTTTTTGTAGGTAAAAGATTTAGATTAAATGAACTTAAAAAAGCACTTATTGATGGCGGTTTTAAAATAAATTTTATTTCGTATCGACTTCCATTTTTGTTTTTTGTCATTCTCATTGAAAAGTTTTTTCAGAAAATATTTATAAAAAACAATGTCGAATCCGATTTAAAGCCAATTCCAAATTTTTTGAATTCAATTTTATTGTTTTACACCAGAATAGAAAATTATTTTTTCCGTTTTTTACGCAACCCTTTTTTAGGTAGTTCAGTCTTTGTTGTAGCAAAGAAAATTTGATTTTTTATTGATTTTTTTGTACTTTTGTAAAAATAGACTTTAAACATGGAACTAAATCTCGACTTAAATAAACGTTATACTTTTGCCGATTATCTCACTTGGATAGATGACAAAAGACGAGAACTTTGGGGCGGTTTTATTAAAATGATGACTCCTTCACCTAACCTAAATCATCAACAATTATCCACTGCATTATTTGGAACTTTTTATTCTTTTTTTAAAAAGAACAAGAAACAATGTCAGCTTTTTCATGCACCTTTTGATGTGCGTTTTCCAAAAATTGACAAGAAGGTAGATAAAGAAATTGATACCGTTGTTCAACCTGATATTGTTATAGTTTGCGACAAATCGAAACTTGATAAATATGGTTGCATTGGAGCTCCCGATTTTATTGCTGAAATAATCTCTCCTTCCACTGCAAAGCGAGATATGGAAGATAAATATAAACTATACGAACAGAATGGTGTCAAGGAATACTGGATAGTTTTTCCCAGAGAACAATTTATAAATGCTTATTATTTAGAAAACGATAAATATGTTTTAGCAGGTGTTTTTACAAGAGAACATTCAATTCCTGTAAAAATTTTTGATAATAAATTAGAAATTGATTTAAAGGAAATTTTTGAAGAAGATGACTCTTAATGTTAAAAATTGTTCCTTTATTTCACTCCCGACAATTAAAGACGGCAGAGATGGAATTTTATGCGTAGCAGAACAATTCCATACAATCCCTTTTGATATTAAAAGGGTTTTTTACATTTATAACCTTCACGAAAATAATGCAATCAGAGGAAAACATGCTCATCGCGAAGTTGAACAGGTTATTTTTTGCATAAGAGGTGATTTTGATATTACGCTTGATGACGGTAAAAATCAACAAACTATTAAATTACAAAAGCCCAATGAAGGGCTTTATATTGGTACTTATGTGTGGAATGTTATGACAAATTTTTCAGATGATTGTATTCTTCTCGTTTTTGCCTCCGACTTGTACAATGAATCTGAATACATCAGAGAATATGATGTTTTTATTGATGAAGTGTCGAAAATCGTTTAATCTTTCGACTTCTCAAGTATTTCTTTTTTCCTTTGTTCTGATGCTTCCGCAATTTTAAGTAATTCTTCTTCAAATTTCAGTCTTTCTTCCTCCGAATTCCATTCAATTGTGCTTTTAATTCGTTCAATCTGCTTTTCTTTGTTTACTTCCCGAAGCTTATTTGCAGTGTCTGTAAAATATTGGTGTGATGTCAGAAATTTCACCTGAATTTTATTCCAGTCGTTCAGCGTACCCATTTTATTCTGTGCTTTTAGTTCGTCATAAAGTGTGTTTGAAACCGGTATAAAGTCTATTCTTCCAAGATAATCCAAGTCAGAGTCACACATTATTCTTTCTAATGTGTTTTTTGGTTTTGGGGGCAATTCGGTAGCCATAATTAATTCGCAAATTTTTTCAATTTGTTCGTCGGTATAGTTATATTTCGGTAGTATTTCTTTTGCAATCTGACAACCGTAATATTCGTGATTTTGGTAACTAATTGTATGTCCTGCATCGTGAAATAATGCTGCTGTTTTAAGCAGTAATATTTCTTCATCTGTTACTTTTTCGCCATAGCCAATAAGCTCAGCTTGATTTACGACATCAATAGTATGTTTGTAGTTGTGATAATACAAGTATTCAGGGAGTTCTTTTTCAAGTTTATCAAGTATAATTTCTTGTAAATCAGCGAATCGACGTAGTGCGTATTTAACCTGAAATGTGTGGTTAGGTATTAATCCTGTTTCATTGGGATCTTCTGAATAATCCGGTTTAAGTCTGTCCACATAATACATTTCCAATAAACCTTCATATTTGACAGGTAAATGACCGTGATGTTCGCATTCAAAATACTCATTAACAAGCACATAGGTGTTGGCAGAGATGTTGATTTTACCGATTTCGCTTGAAGCAGCCATTCTTGTTGCTGTATTAACAGTTTCACCTTTTAAATCATAGTTAAATTTCTTTTTTCCCGAAGCAGAAGCTTTAACATCGCCCGTATTGATACCAAGACGGATTTCCCAGAACTCCTGTCCCATCTCATTGTATTTGTTATGTAATTTTTGAACATAGTTCGCTATTTCAACACCTGCCATAACAACATCAATCGGATTTGTAATATTTTTTACAGGTACACCACCGGCAAGCATATATGTATCTCCAATTGTTTTAATAATCTGAAGTTTGTATTTTTTTGCGACTTTATTAACATTAAAAATAATTTGGTCAAGTTCATCAATAACATCTTGTGCGTTTTTTCCTTCTGAAATTTTTTTAAATCCATGTATGTCAATAAATAAAATTGTTACCATATTAAATTTCAGCTTTGTTTCACCAATGCTGATATTAGAATCTTGTGGTAAAAGATCGGGAGGTATCTGAGCTAAAATATTTTCTAATTTTTCTATGTTAGCAGTAAGAACTTCTTTATTCTTTTTTAATTTTGTAACTTCTTTTAATAATTCTTGATTTTCTTTCATCAAAGAATTAACTTTATAAATAAGGTCTTTGTGATCTATTTCTGTCATTTGAGTTGAGTTGAAAATTAAATTTTATTTTACAAATTTTATACCGACAAATGAATTTTTTAAATTATGCAATAAAAATTTCTGATACAGAACCTGAAATTCTATCGGAATTACGCCGTGAAACAAATCTTAAAGTACTAATGCCAAGAATGTTATCAGGTCATTTTCAGGGACTTTTGCTAACTTTTTTTAGCAAGATGATTAAACCCCAAAAAATTTTGGAACTCGGAACTTATACCGGCTATTCAGCAATTTGTCTCGCTTTGGGTTTATCAGAAAATGGTAAACTCATCACTATCGAAAAAAACGATGAACTTAAAAATATTTCTCAAAGATATTTTAAAAAATCAAAACTTGATAAAAAAATTTTACAACTTTTTGGTGATGCAAAAGAAATTTTGAACAAAATTGATGATTTATTTGACATCGTTTTCATTGATGCAGACAAAAGAGAGTACCTTTTGTACTATAACTTAGTTTTTGATAAAGTTAAAAATGGTGGATATATTTTTGCAGATAATGTTTTCTGGAATGGTAAAGTATTAAACGAAGTTGAAAAAAATGATGAATATACAAAGGGGGTTATTGATTTCAATAATTTTATAAAGCAAGATGAAAGAGTAGAAAAAATAACTCTTCCGCTTCGCGACGGGCTTATGTTAATCAGAAAGAAATAGATGAGTTTTTATTATTGCAGCTGAAAAATATGCCTTTTTGTTGCCCGAAGGATTGATTTGATAAACGTGCAATTTGTACATCTGTTGCTAAATCGTCCTATTCAAATTAGCTTTTTATACTAGACGGATTTGTAACGGATGTTTGCCCGAAAAAACAAGTTAAGTCTCTGTATATAAATAAAATGACAGAAAAAAAGTATTTTTTTGTGGTCAATAATTGTTTTATATCGGAACTTACTTTTAAAAAGCGTGGATTTACAGGGCTTTGCTGCTGAT
>DYKL01000425.1 GCA_020722645.1 Acetofilamentum sp.
GTTTTCACCTGACTGAATTTCAGATATATAAGTATAGACTTACGGATTTAAGGTAGTAAATAAAAATCTTTCTTATTTGTTCGATAAAATTTCTTTTGAACCTTTATAAAAAAATATTGCACTGATTGTCATAAAAGTATGGCTTATGTCAAAATGATTGAACCACTGACAAAATCCCCATTTATTCATAAAAAACAAAGCTCCTATTGATGAGAAGAAAACTGCAATCAGAAATAATTTATTGCCTTTTAGTCTTTGTTTCACATAGACAATAAGATTAAAACTAAGTACAATAATTAAAAAACCATAAGCTGTATGTACTTCGACAAAAAAAAAGTTTAAGGTAGCAAAAGTGATTGTTACAAAAGTCATCAGTTCGAAAATATTCAACCAAGAAAAAAATATTCCGGTTTTTTTGTTAATAAAAGGTTTTGCATATTCAATCGAAGCCCTTTCTACTAATGCTATTGAAAACATACTTGTGAGCCAGCCCGGTAATTTCCAAGGATTAGCAACTTCATTGAGCAGTTCATCGCTGACAAAAACAGATAAAAATTTTATCAACCATTTTGGCGATTCCCATTGAGCATCAAATAAATATAAAAATCCGTGTCCAATAGCTCCGCCAATAAAGGTTGCTATTCCCATACTCAAAAAATAAAACCTGAGATAATAATAAATTTTGCCTTTTTGATTTGAGTTTTTTAGTTTAAAAAAAGCATAGAAACAAACAAACGAAACCATTAAATCGGTAAGCGTTGTAACAGGTTCGTCTATTCTTATATCAAATAAAAATATTGAAGGCTGCTCAAAATACATAATAAATTTTAACAAAATACAAAAATAATCAAAATTCAGATAAAAATCCAAGTATATTTTTCAATAGTTCGGTATATCTTGAAGTAATTCGTTAATATTCAGCAAATTGATTTTGTATGTGTAACAAATTAGTAGTTGATTGAAAATCAATAATTTGCTTCCTTCGTTATTATTCAGGATGACGCTAATTGAAAAATTAACGAATTATTGTTTTTAAAATTGAGTTAAATATATTGTTTTGGGAAATTGAATAAAAAATCAAGTAAATTTAACTTTTTCTTTCTGTTATTACTTCCCTCTTTCTAAGCATAATAATTGAAATAATCATTAAAGCAGCACTAAACCATTGAAGAGTCGATAATTTTGCGTCATTTATTAAATAATCGAAGATTACTGCTGAAAGTGGAAAGCATAATTCACAAATAGTTGCAACAATTGCTTTTACATTTCTAAGTCCGTAATAGTAAATAAAAATAGCACCGCTTCCGGTCGTAAGAGCAATGATTCCCATAATCAGCCAGTTATTATTTGTAACAGTTCCGAGCATTGTCAATTTACCACTAATTAAGACAAATATGAACATAATGATTGTTGTAAATCCGTAACGATAAAAAGTTACAGTTTTGTAATTAAAATTAGCTAATAATTTTTTGCTGAAAACTGTGGCACTTCCAAAAGAAAAAGCAGCTAACAAAGCATACAGAGCGGCATAGATAGTGTTTGTGTCTGAATTAAAATCAGGCAATGAAAATCCGAAAGTAAGAAAATATGCTCCGATAATGGCAACTGTTCCCCATAAAATAGTGTTAGTGTATAACTTTTCTTTAAGAATAATTATTGCCAAAGCAATCGCAAAAACAGGTTGTAATTTCTGCAGTAGAACAACTACTGTAAGATGCTGAAAATTAACCAAAAACAGAGCTTTTACAATAGCCATAGTCCCAACAGTACCGCCAAACAATGCAAGTAGAAAAAATCCAAGAAAATCAGTTTTGGTGAAAGATTTTAGTTTCTTGTATTCCTTTGACATAAAAATATTGAAAAACAAAAAAGGAATTGTATGTAAAAGAAAAACAACCAATTGCACATTTAAGTTAAAAAGTCGCGGTGTAAGGACAACTCCGTCAAGCCCCCAAAGAGTTGCAGCAATACAAATAAATATCGCACCGGCAAATTTAGTGTTTCTGAATTTTTTCAACATTTTTTAATCAAAATAAGCCTGCAAAGTTAATATTCTTTTGAAATAAACCCGGATTTATAATTATCGAATTGACAAATTGGCTAATTACTTAATTATCCCGTTATCAATCAACGTTTGCAAAGATTCTTCCATTGTTTGCTGCAATGGTTTAAATGTTATCCCAAGTTCATTCTTTATTTTTGAATTGTCGGCTTTAAATTCAACATTCAAATTCCCTTTGATATATCTACGTGATAAAGCTTTATTTATGATAGGTACGATTAACATTAACAACCATTTCGGAAGTGCTTTTTTCGGTAAAGGATATTTATCGCCGTATTTTGGTCTGAGAATCAATGCAATTTCGAGAAAAACAGTATTGTAAGCTGATGTGATGTAGCGTCCTTGTGCATTTGGATTAAATCCTGCCTGAAAATGAGCCTCTGCGACATCTCTGACATCAACCAAACCAATGCCCATTTTTGGTTCCCCCATTTTCATTGTCCCGACAACCAACTGTTTTAGAAGATTATAACTTTCGGAAGTAATAGATGCTGCGTTTAAAGCCTGTCCAAGAACCAAACTCGGGTTAATTGTTACTAAATCCCATCTTGATTGTGCTTTCTGCATTTCCCAAGCCTTTTTTTCAGCCAAAGTTTTTGAATATGAATATGGTTGATATTCAATAGATGCAGTAGTATTCCAGACTTCTTCAGTTATAACGGAACTTACTTTTAAAAAGCGTGGATTTACAGGGCTTTGCTGCT
>DYKL01000426.1 GCA_020722645.1 Acetofilamentum sp.
ATCCCTAATATTTTTTAACATGATTATTAACTTTTCAATTCAATTTAGGATAAAACTCTTGAATATGCCGAAGAAGCAAGAAAAATTTCAGTACTGTTAAATTATGCAACCGGAAAAGCCGAAAGTTTGCGACTGATAGGTATTTCGTATTATTTTAAATCAAATTATCCCCTTGCTCTTGATTTTTTTACACAGTCTCTTATTGTTGCCGACAGCATAAACGACAAAAATTTGATGGCAAAATGTTACAACAATTTGGGTTTATTGTATTGGAAACAGGAAAGTTTTGATGAAGCAAATGAATTTACTTTAAAATCGTTGGAATACAACGAAAAATTGGACAATAAAACTGAAATTGCGTGGTGTTTGAATAATCTGGGCGGAATTAATTTTGCTCAGAATAATTATACAGAAGCACTTCAATACTATCAAAAATCATTAGACGTAGCCCGATTAATTGACAACAAACGAATTATTTTTAATGCTTTGAAAAATATCGGTGTCATTTTTATGGAACAAAATAATTATGAACAGGCATTAAAGTACTTTCAGGAAGCCCTTACAAACAGCATTGAAACCGGCGACAAATACCATGTTTGTGTATCATATATTAATTTTGGAAATGTTTATTATAAAATGGGAAACTTCGATGTTGCACTTGAATATACCTCGACAAGTTTGCATTTAGCTAAGGAACTAAATTTTTTAGACCTTTATAAAACAATTCACAAACAACTTTCCGATATTTATGCTGCAATTAACGATTACCAAAAAGCCTATGAACATCATTTATTGTTCAAATCATACAGCGACAGCATTTTTAACGAGAATAATCTGAGAGAAATTATTGTACTGGAATATCAGTATCAATATGATAAACAAAGACAAAAAATTGAACTTGAACAACAAAAAGAAACACAAAAACAAAAATTTCTACGAAACACCTTTTTTATCGGATTTATTGTAGTTGCTCTGTTTTTTGCTTTACTGCTCAGAAGTTTTATTCTGAACAAAAAAGCTAATATCAAACTTGCTCAACGTCAAAAAGAAATAGAAGAAAAAAATGTTGAACTTTATCAACAAAAAGAAGAAATAGCCGAACAAGCCGAAGAATTATCCGTTATAAACCAAGAACTCGAAAAGTTGTCAATTGTTGCATCAGAAACAGACAATGCCATTTTTATAATGGACAAATTTGGCAATTTTGAATGGTTTAATGAAGCTTGCAAAAAATTATACGGTTTTGAATACAATGAGTTTGTTGAAAAATATCCTGATATTTTATCGCTTATTGATGATGATGAGAATAGAAAACAAATTTCGGAAATATTTAAAAATAAAAATACTGTCATATTTGAAAATGTTGTAGAAGCAAAAAATAAAGAAAAAATTTGGGTTCAGACTACTTTGACTCCAATTTTGGATTATCAGAAAAACATTAAAAAAATTATTGCTGTTAATTCAAATATCAGTAAACTTATTGCATACGAAAAGGAACTTAAAAATATAAATGATTATATTACAGGGAGTATCAGATATGCAAAAACAATTCAGTCGGCAATGTTGCCACCACCTGAAAAGATTAATCCGCATTTTGAAAATTTTGTTGTATTCAGACCCAAAGATATTGTTTCCGGCGATTTTTACTGGTTTGAGCAAGTCGGGAAATACTTTTTTGTTGCAGTTGCCGATTGCACAGGACACGGTGTGGCTGGGGCATTTATGAGTATGATTGGCACAACTTTGCTCAATCAGCTTGTGTATGACCATAATTGTTTAGATACGGTGCAAATTCTTACCAAATTAAATGAGCATATTGTGGTTTCTCTAAATCAGGAAAACAAAATGATAAATCAGGGAATGGACATAAGCCTTTGCCGTATTGAAATTGTCGAAAACAAAGCATTAATGCAGTTTACAGGTGCTAAACGACCTTTGTTATGTTATAGAAGCAAAACAAATAAAATAGAAAAAATCAATGGTGATAAAAAATCAATAGGTGGAGCAATAAAATATCATTATGCAAAAGAGTTTACCTCTAATTGTTTTGAATTGGATAAAGACGATATTATTTATATGTTTTCTGACGGTCTGATTGACCAAAACAATACAGACAGAAGAAAATTCGGAACATCTAAATTAATTGGAATTCTTGAAAATATTTCAAAAAACAGTCTTGATTTGCAACAAAAAATATTAACTGAAACACTTGATAATTGGGTACATGGTACGATTGTCAGAGATGACATTACTATGCTGGGTTTAAAATTGTAAGTTAAAATTATTATAATTTTTTCAAATTTGTACAAAGATGATAAGTAAATCACAAAAATTAGTAAAATTTTTCACTTCAAATTCAAAATTTGAACTGATGAATTTTTCACTTCAAATTCAAAATTTGAACTGATGAAACAGGAATCAATGCTATGGTAATATACTTGTCAGGTTTGTAATCAGATTTCTAATATCTGGGAAAGCGGCGGTATAAGATACAAAGCAGCAGGGAAACCTTTGATTATGATTAAATGTCCTAAGTGCGGAAAAGTTGCTATGCAAAAGTTATCAAAAAACACAAGTATTTAAATACCTAAGTTTAATGCAATTTTTATACATTACTTTTTTAAAGTATTGAATATTAACGAAATAAAAATCGATTATAATATTAGTAATGTATAATTTTACAATAGTTCGGTATATTTTGAAGTAATTCGTTAATATTCAGCAAATTGA
>DYKL01000427.1 GCA_020722645.1 Acetofilamentum sp.
AATAGTGCATAGTTAATAGTGCATAGTTAATAGTGCATAGTTAATAGTGCATAGTTAATAGTGCATAGTTAATAGTGCATAGTTGATAGTGCATAGTGCATAGTTAATAGTGCATAATCTTAGTGTCTTAGCCTGAATTATTCATAAAAATTATAAAAATTTTTATGAATGCGGGTTGATTAGCGAGGGGCAATTCCCCGATAGATCGGGGCAAGCTAGAAAACCCCGATTTAGAATAACTCAAATTTGGGTGTTTCTAAAACCCCAAATTTGTTAGTTATTCTTAATCGTCAGTATTATTTATGAATAATACTTAGTGGTTTGTTTCATTGTTGATAAATCGACAAACTCAATAACTTTCCAAAGGCGTAAGCCAACAATTTAACAATTTAACAATGCAACAATATTATTCGACAAACTCAACAACTATAACTCAATTACTAAAAAATCTTTTTTTTATTGTCAATTTTTTTTAATTTTGTTGAATACTTTAACAGCAAAATTTAATATTATGAAAGAAAAAATTGGCGACAGCGAACTTATTATCAATTCAGACGGTAGTATTTTTCATTTGCATTTAATCCCCGAAGAAATCGCAGATACAGTTATTTTAGTAGGTGACCCCGACAGAGTTGATATGATTTCGTCGTTTTTTGATAAAATTGAAGTTCAAAAAAGAAATCGTGAATTTGTAACCCATACAGGAACTTACAAAGGTAAAAGAATTAGTGCGACTTCAACCGGTATCGGCACTGACAATATTGACATAGTTGTCAATGAATATGACGCACTTGCTAACATTGACCTTAAAGAACGTGTTGTTAAAGATGAACACAAAACTCTGAATTTCATCAGAATAGGCACTTCAGGCTCTTTACAGAGTGAAATTGAAGTTGATACTCCGGTTGCCGCAAGTATGGCTCTTGGGTTCGACAATCTTATAAATTATTATGCTAATCGTAACAGCATTTCCGATAAAAGTTTTGAAGAAGCGTTTATGAAACATACTTCTTGGAATAAATATTTACATACTCCTTATTTTGTAAAAGCTTCCGATAAGTTGTTAAGTACAATTGCCAAAGATATGACTGTAGGCATAACAATTTCAGCTCCCGGTTTTTACGGACCGCAAGGCAGAAAATTAAGACTGCAAACGGCTGACCCTGATTTGAACGATAAACTGCAAAAGTTTGAATTTAAAGGTTATAAAATTACTAATTTCGAAATGGAATGTTCTGCTATTTATGGTTTGTCTAAACTGCTGGGACACAATGCTTTAACTGTATGTAGTATTATTGCCAACAGATATAAAAAACAATACAGTTCAGACTATAAAGTTGCTGTAAAAAAACTTGTTCAAAAAGTCCTTGACAGGATTATAGAGTTGTAGAATAATATTTTTTATGGATACAAAAGAAATAAATGCTTTATTCAAACTTCTTGCCGATTCTGACGAATTTGTAGCACTTTCGGCAAGAAGTAAATTATTTGACGAATTCGAAAGCATCGAAAAAAATCTTACCGAAGCTATTGATACATCAGATGATTTGACTTTTCAGAACAATGCAAAGCAACTTATCGACGATTATAATTTTAAACGTACACTAAAAAATATTTACAACTGGAGAGCATCTGAAAAAGTCGAATTGTTCAAAGGTTTATTTTATATATGCAAATTTTTCAAACCTCAACTTGAATTTAAAACTTTTTTCGGCTTTTTCGATACAATCAAAAGAAGCATATACGTGAATATTGAAAATTTAAGCCCTATTGAGCAAATCAGAGCATTGAATTTCATTTTTTACAAAGTTTATAATTTTAAAGTAATATTTGATGACTCTGATTTAGATGCAAATATAATTGAATATGCTTTTAAAAACAAAAAAGTATCAGCTTTTTTAATCACTGTTTTGTATTATATTGTGGCAAAAAAATACGGAATTCCGCTTTATATTGTCAGAAACAGAGATATTTTATTGCTTGCTTATTTTAAAAATCCGGCTAATTTTGATTTGAATTCAAATAATTCCGAAATTTCCTACGAATTTTTTGTAAATCCTTCCGACAGAGGATTTATTTTAAATCAGGACGACATAAAAAGAAGTATTACTAATAACAAAAATCACGACAAAAGTTTTACTATTGTTACAGCTACCGAAATTATGAAATTTCATTTGGATAAGTTAATTTTCGCCGCAAAAAAAAGAAATTTGCCAATTATTGCAGAAAGATTGTCAGAAATTAAAAAAACAATAGAAATATCTTAACCGGTATTGGCTTAAACCTGTTGATTTGCCGGTGGGGGCATCATAAAAGCGTGTATTATCGACGTTTCAGGTGTCCATACCTCAAATTTTAACGGTTTTAAACCAAGACTTCTTAACCTAATAAGAAAAATAAGATTTTTACTTTCTTTTGCTCATTTGATTTGTAATTCGAATGTATTTAACTATTTGATTTGTAGTTGTTTTTGGATTAGAAAGCATTTTTGTCCGAAACCTTGCATCGACACTTTGTAGTTCGCCTTTTCATCAGCTTTGCGTTATTACGAGGTACAACATCGTTGATATGTTTTATGTAGCAATGGCTTTGTCTTGCCTCCTTTTCAGACGCTTTGCGTCATTGCGAGTGGGAAGCAAAAAAAATTTTGCATAAAAGTAGAATGACAATAAAACGGAACTTACTTACAACTTTTCAGGTTTTACAGGCGATAGCTAAGAAA
>DYKL01000428.1 GCA_020722645.1 Acetofilamentum sp.
GAAAAAACAGTAGGAATAAAGGTGTGGAAAAATTTAAATAATTGTATGAAAATTTAATTTATAAATATAAAAATGTCTGATATTTACTCAAAAATTTCAAAGAGTCCGACAGGACAGGAGTATAAGATTCCATCAAAGGATGAATTAGAACAGGAGTATGATACAATAAAAAACAGTGCTTATGATTTTGTAAAAAACAAAAAAAACAGAAAGGTTGTAATTGTTCAGGGACTTGGATTTGTTGGGTCTGCAATGGCAACGGTTGTTGCTGATGCAAAAGACGAGAATAAAGAACCGCTGTATTTTGTTATAGGTGTTGATCTTCCCACACCTTATGCTTATTGGAAAATCGGGATGATAAATGATGGTTTGTGTCCGGTTGTTTCGGAAGATGAAAAATTAAGAAATAAAACATATAATCTCGTTAAAAATCAAAAAAATTTAATAGCAACTGCCTCTGAAAGAGTATATGGTATTGGAGATGTAATAATTGTTGATGTTCAGTTAGATGTAAAAAATAAAATTTTTACCGGAGTTAAAGATATTGAAATTTCAATTGAAGGTTTCAAGAAGGCAATAGAAACAATAGGAAAATACATGAAAGAAGACGCTCTTGTTTTGGTAGAGACAACTGTTCCTCCGGGAACATGTAAAAAAATTGTTAAACCAATCCTTTCCAAAATAAGAAAAGAGAGAGACATCAATAAACCAGTTAGAATTGCACATTCTTATGAAAGGGTTATGCCCGGCAAGAATTATTTTGATTCTATAAAGAATTTTTGGAGAACTTATGCGGGAATAGATAATGAATCCGAAGAAATGGCTAGGGAATTTCTCTCAACAATAATAAATACTAAAAATTTTCCATTATTCTGCCTTAAAGACACGACTGCTTCTGAACTTGCAAAAGTGCTTGAAAATTCTTATCGCGCCACAAATATTGCATTAATATATGAATGGACTTTATTATGCGAGCAATTGGGGCTTAATTTATTTGAAATCACAAAATCCATAAGGGTAAGAAAAGGAACGCATGACAACATCAAAGACCCCGGTTTTGGAGTCGGAGGTTATTGCTTGCCAAAGGACTCTTTTCTTGCCCAGTGGGCAGCAAGCAATTTGTTTTCATCAGATGTCGTCTTAAATATAACAATGGAAGCAATGAATATAAATCATAATATGCCAAAACATACATTTGAATTATTGAAAAATTCTTTTAATAATGATTTAGAGAGAAAAAAGATACTAATTTGCGGAATATCATATTTACAGGATGTTGCGGATACACGAAACTCTCCGACAGCAATGCTTACCGATTTAATATTGGATGATAACGGCATACCTATTGTGCATGACCCTTTTGTAGATTATTGGATAGAACGCCCAAACATAACAAAGGTCTCAGATATTTTTTCGGCAATTAAAGAGGTTGATGCAGTTGTGTTTGCAGTTCCCCATTCATTTTACCTTAATCTTGATATAACTAAACTAATAAGTAAAATGAAACATCCTATAACCATAATTGATGCTCAGAATATCATTTCAGATGATAAAGCAATTGAACTAAACAAAGCGGGATGTCATGTAAAAGGTGTTGGAAAAGGGCACTGGAATACCATATTAAAGCAAAATCACAATAAATAAAGATTAAATTAAAATGTCTAAAATATTAATTACTGGAGGAGCAGGATTTATTGGATTCCATCTTGCAAAGAAATTATCCGATAATCAAAATAATGAAATTTATATTATTGATAATCTAATCAGGGGAAAAATAGATGATGATTTTAAATCCCTTATGGATAAGGAAAATATAACTTTTTTTAATCTTGATCTAAAAAATCCGGAAAGTTTCAGAAAACTTGATGATGATTACGACTATGTTTATCATCTCGCGGCAATTATCGGAGTCAAACATGTAACAGAAAGACCCGAACAGGTAATTTCTGTTAATGCCCTTTCAACATTAAACATATTAGATTGGTTTGTAAAAAGTAATTGCGGAAAAATATTTTTTTCATCTACAAGTGAAGTATATTCATGGACAAGAACTTTCTATGATTTGCCTGTGCCTACTCCTGAAAATGTACCGTTATCTGTTACAGATTTGTTTAATACTCGTTCAACTTATGCGATAAGCAAAATTTTCGGGGAAGTTGCAGTTATAAACTACTGTAGAAAATTCAAAAAACCATTTACGATAGTAAGATATCATAATGTTTACGGTCCGAGAATGGGAACGGTTCATGTGATTCCTGAAATTTACAAAAAAATAACCGGGGGAATGAATCCTTTACCGGTTTATTCTGTTGAGCATTCAAGAGCATTTTGCTACATTGATGATGCTGTAAATGGGAGTATTATGGCAATGGAAAGTAATAAAACTGATGGAGAAATACTTAATATAGGAAATGATAAAGAAGAAGTAACCATTGAAGAATTGGTAAAACGCATTATATCTATTATCGGAAAAAATGTAGAAATTCTACCGCTTAATTCAGAAGATCCGATAAATAGAAGATGCCCGGATATCACAAAAATAAGAAACCTTACGAATTACGAGCCAAAGGTAAATCTCAATGAAGGATTGAAAAAGACGATTGAATGGTATAAATTTCATTTAAATGAATCAACACAATAATAAATGATAAATATTTTATCAAAATAAAATGAAAGCAGTTATTTTAGCAGGCGGAAAAGGAACAAGATTGAGACCATTTA
>DYKL01000429.1 GCA_020722645.1 Acetofilamentum sp.
CTATGTTTCTATGTGGTTTATTAATTTTCTACCACATAGGTACATAGGGCACATAGTTTTTTCTTCCTATGTTTTCTATGTTTCTATGTGGTTTAATTTTCTTCTAACTCACTCGTTAGGCAGATTTCTGTAAATTTCTGTTACAATAGTTTTTTGCCCTTCTTTAAAAATATTAGTACAATTGAAATTCAACAAAATGCCCTTAGGTTTTTGCAAAAGTTTCAGATAAGTCATAATTTGGGCTTCGTGGATAGGGTGAAAACCTTCGGTAGCTTTTATTTCAACAACTACGGTATTTTCAACCAACAAATCGTATCTCAAATCGGCTTCTAAATTAAGACCTTTAAAAATCAGCGGTACAGATTGTTGTCCCATTACTTTCAAGCCATTCAACCGCAACTGATGAGCAAGACATTTTTCGTAAATACTTTCCAATAATCCGGGACCAAGTTCTTTGTGAACCTCGATTGCAGCACCAATAATTTTGTAGGTTAAATCATCAACTTGTTTTTTTGTCATAATATTATTATTTTTTGAACCACATAGGTTTTATTTGAACCACATAGGTACATAGGGCACATAAGTTTTTCTATGTTATCTATGTTTCTATGTGGTTAAAGTTCTTCCTATGTTTTCTATGTTTCTATGTGGTTTATTAATTTTCTTTAAGCAGTTAGTTTATCGTTCATTTCGTCGATAATTTCATAAAGTTTGTCGCCAAAGATGTTGTAGGCTCTTGCGTGTCCGCCTTGTTCCATTTCTTCGAGGTCGTCGGCAACGGTATAGAACGATGTTGCGATATTTTCTTTAATTTTACGCAGAAAATACATTTGTTCTTCGGTAAATTTGAGCGTTCCTTCCTGTTTTTTGAAAATCCAGCGTTGAAAATTTCTGTCCACCAGTGCATCAAAAGCAGTCAGTTCTTTGTCGATATCGCAAATATTTCTAACTAACGACACCAATGCAATAAGTTCATTTTCAGGCTTTTGTGATTTAAGGTTTTTTAAATTTTCGTAAGCACGCCATATATATGTAGGTGCGAACAAAGGTTTTTCTTCTTTAATTTTTTCAAGCAATTCCTTAATCATTTTATAAGTAATTTCGCGGCGGCGGTGCGGTTCGTTGAACAGAATTTTCAGAGCTGTAATGGTATCTTTGTTTTTGTTTAAGTATTCTCTGAAATCGTTGATAATTTGTTCGGATTTGATTTTTTGTTCTTCGCTCCAACCGGCAAAATTAAGAGTATCAATGTTTATGTTGTCAATAATTTGGTAATGGTCTTGTCTGACTTTTTCGATGTATTGATTAAGTTCGCCGTTGAAACTCATTGCAGCATTTCTAACCAGTTCATTTTTAACGGTTTCGATTTGTTCCGCAGAAGGAGTTGAATTTTCGGGAATATTATATTTTTTTATCACTTCTTTTTCAATAACATCAGTGTCATAAGCATTAAGAAGATTAGCAGCAACTTGATTTATAGATTTTCCGCCGGCTTTTTCTTTGAAACGTTCTTTTTCGTTGTCGGTCATAATGTTAGCCAAACGGCTGAGGCGAACGGCAAGAGTAGTAAACAAATCTTCGTCTTTAGCACCCAGAGCAACCGCAGCCAAAAGATTTTTGAGCGATTCCGAAGTTTTTTTGTCCAAAGGTCGGCTGTCGGTTTTGAGAGTTTTTGTAACACCAATAGCATCAACAATCACAAAATGCGTTTTAGCCGTAATAGCCGAAGGCGAAACGAGTTTGAGGTTTTCGTGGTTAAAAGTACGGGTACCGCGACCTTTCATTTGTTCGAAATAGTTTTTGCTTTTGACATCACGCATAAAAATCAGACATTCAATAGGTTTTACGTCAGTTCTGGTTGCCACCATATCTACTGTTACACAAATTCGTGGCATAAAGTTGTTTCTGAACTGATTAAGCACACTTTTGGGGTCTTCTTCGCTTTTATAAGTAAGTTTTTTGCAAAAATCGTTGCCTTCGCCAAAAATTTCACGAACAATTTTTATAATGTCATCGGCGTGGCTGTCGGTTTTGGCAAAAATAAGAGTTTTGGGGACTTCTTTACGATTGGGGAAAATAATGGGTAAATTTTCGTAAAAAGTAGAAATAATTTTTCGGATTTGGTTAGGATTTATGACCTTTTTGTCGAGTTCTTTTTTAGTGTATTTAATATCTTCGTCTAATTGTTGCCAACATTTTTTGTGCGATAATTTTTCGCGTGTTTCGACATAAATATTCATTGGCAGTTTAGCCCCTTTTTCAGAAATTTCGGTTTCAATCATATAAACCTCGTGTCCAACGTTAACACCGTCAATAACAGCCTGTTCGTGAGTGTATTCACTGACAACATTTTCGTTGAAAAAAGCATAAGTGCGGCTGTCGGGCGTTGCCGTAAGACCAATCAAAAATGCATCGAAATAATCCAAAACCTGCCGCCAAAGATTGTAAATAGAGCGATGACATTCGTCAATAATGACAAAATCAAAAAACTCCATTGGCACATCGGGGTTATAATCAACCGGTTGTGGTTCTTTATTCAGATTGTATTCGTTTGGGTTCAAGTCTTCGGCACTATCGTCGATAGGTTCTCCTTTCAGAATTGAGTACATTCGTTGAATTGTGCTGATACACACGTGTACGTTTGTAGGGATAAAATTATTGAGTTCAGTCTAAAAACTATTTTTTAGACAATACAAAGATAAAAAGAA
>DYKL01000025.1 GCA_020722645.1 Acetofilamentum sp.
TGCAAACTACATGTTGCAGGTGTTTTCACCTGCAACCACTTACGAAAAAACTTGCGGATTTAAGGTATTATTTAAAAATCAATTTTTTTGTGTTAATAATTTATAAAGTAAAACCGACAATTGTAATATCATCCATTTGAGAATAATTTTTACCTGACCAGCTTTTTAGTTCTTTTGCAAGAATTTCTTTTTGTTCTGCAAAGGGTTTGAAATGATTTTTAAAAAGTATGTCTCTGAAAGGTTTAGCCATAAATTTTCTGCCGTACTGACCTCCAAACTGGTCTTGATAACCGTCTGAATAAAGATAGACATAAGTTTGAACAGTTATATCAATAGTGTGTTTAGCAAACAGGCGAACTTTTTCTCTTTGCAAACCGCCAATTGACATTAAATCACCGTGTATTCTTGTCAATACTCCGTTTTGAATATAGACAAGAGGATTTTTAGCTCCAGCATATTCTAATGTTCGGTTTTTTTTGTCTATTATGCACAAAGCAACATCCATACCGTCGTTATTTTCGGTTTCTTCCTGTTGCAAAGTAATTCTGATTGATTTATGCAGTTCTTCCAGAATTTTTTCAGACTGGTAAATGTGTTGAATGTTAATAATTTGATTCAGATATGCATCACCCAGCATACTCATAAAAGCGCCTGGAACACCATGTCCTGTGCAATCAACAACAGCAACAACAATTTTTTGATGGTCAGAATCAGTTGCTTTGAATAAACTGGGTTTTTGTTCTTTAATTTCCGAAATCCAGTAAAAATCACCACTGACAGTTTCTTTTGGTTTATAGAAAATGAAATGATCTTTGAAATATTTATCAAAAACTTTGTCGGAAGCTAACATAGATTTTTGAATTCTGCTGGCATAAGCAATGCTTGATGTGATTTTTTTATTTTTATTCTGTATTTCGTCTTTTTGTTTGAGCAGATTTCTAGTTGCTTTCTCTAAAATTCTCGATTGACTTTCTATTTCTTTCTTTTGCAGGTTTATTTGGCGGTTTTGTTCTTTCAGCAATTTATTGACTTTTTTCTGTTTTTGCATGTAATAATAAAGCAAAATTGCAAAAGCTAATAATAAAGCCATTGCTACAATAGCACCGTATATTTGCTGCTGTTTGTTTTTAAGTTGTTGACTTTTAATAATATCGGCTTGTTCAAGCAATTCAATTTCCCTTTGTTTTTCTTCGTTCTGAAATGTAAGAATAACTTCGGCATAGCCTAATTCTGCTCTTTGTTCAAAATATAGATTTTGTTCCTCAATAAAAAAATTGAGATATTCATTCGCTTTATTCAATTTGCCTTGTTTTGCATATATTTGAGCCAAATAATCGTAAGAAAACAATTTTTGTTGAATGTTTTCATAATTTAAGGCTATTTCAAGTGCTTCTATAAACAATTTTTCGGCTTTTGTATAATTATTCTGATAAAATTGTGATAACCCCAGCAGATTTTTTGTTTCACATTGTTTGTGAAGTGCATTGTTTTGGTTAAAAAGCTCGCCTGCTTTTGAAAGATAATCATCTGCTACATTGAAATTTTCGTCTTCAATAAACAATTTACCCAACTCTAAGTAGCAATCAGCAGCAAAAATATAGTTTTTGATGTCAGAAAATTTTGAAAAAGCTTTTGTCAAATAGAATTCAGAACTGTCTGTTTGGTATTCTTGAGCATATAAAATACCGATAGCTTTATATAAATATGCCTGTAGTTCGAGATTGTTTTGTACGGAATCCAAAGTGTTAAACAAAATAACGAATGCAGTGTCTGTTTGAAAATTTTCGTATAATATTTTTGCTTTTTGAATATTGACAAGTGTATATGCTTTTTTATCCTTGAATTTAATGAAAATTTTACATGCGTCGTTATATTCGGATAAGGCAATTTCATGTACCTTTAGAACAGAATAAATGTTACCGAGATTATAGAAGGAATAACCAAGTTTGAGGCTGTCATTTTTTGAATTGTAATAATTCTTAATCTCGACAAAATATTTCATTGCCTGATCTAATTTATTTTGTTCAAGATACAAATTAGCAAGTTTTTCTTTCCATAAAATCAAAACAGAAGAATCTTTTAGAACTGTATCGCATATATTTATTGCGGTAGCAACATATTCTGTCGCCATAATCGGTTGGTTTAGATACAAATGTTGATATAATTCATCTAAAACTTCAAGAGCTTCGTTTGGTTTTTTGTTTATATCAATAGAAGCGAATTTTTCTTGTAAATGTTCCAGCTTAGCATCTTGGGCAAAGGATACACTAATCTGCAGAAAAAAAATAATTAGAAAAATATAAAAAATTCTTTGCATTAAATTATTTTTAAATTTTAAAATGCAACAAAAGATGTTCCATTAATTAAAAAATCAATTAGAAATTTGAATATTTATGGCTTGCGGACCTCTTGAACCGATTGTAATGTCAAAAATAACCCTTTGATTTGTTTTAAGAACTATAAAATTTCCGTTTTTAATTGGTAAATCGGTATAATTTACAAAAACAAGATTTCCTTCGTCAGTTTTAATATAACCTATGCCTCTGATTGAATCGAACCATTGAACTGTTCCGCTTATAGAGTCTGAAGTAGAATGTATTTTTGCCATACATTATGAATTTTGTTTGCTGTTATTCTTATGTTTTGCAATAGCAAAATAAATTGTGCTTTTAAGATTATTTTTATACAATGGTTTTAAAAGAAAACCATAAGCATTTTGTTTTGCCGCCATTTCTATAATTTCAGTATTTGGGTCTGCCGAGATAAATATATAAGGCAAATCAAATTTTTCAGTTATTATTTCACCCAGTTCAATACCGTTCATTTCATCATCTAAATGAATGTCTATCAATAATATATCAGGTGAAGTGTTTTGGCAAATATTTAGGGCTTCTTTCCCGTTTGTTGCAATTCCTATCAATTCCAAATCAGATTGCTGAATGTATAATTCAAATATTGTTCGCATCATCATATCATCTTCAACTATCAAAACTTTTGGTCTCATAAATCAAATTTTTTATAAAAATATTTTTTCGGTTTTTAAAAAATCTATAAATAGCAAATGAACTACAAAATTAGAATAAAAAATTCAAAAAAAAAATCTATATCAAATTTATTTATTCTTAAAAAAATAAAAACTTATGTTGAAAACTAAACAAATTTAGTATGTTTGTACTTTAATATAAATAAATGAATTTAGTAATAGACCAAGGTAACACTAATGTTAAGTTTACATTTTTTGAGGCTGATGAAATAATTCATAAGTTAATTTTTCAATTGAACGGAATAAATTATAACGAGGTTTTTGAAAAGGAAATTGAAAACGTAATATATTCGACAGTATCAGGGCAAGACGAGAAAATCAAGGAAAAGTATTCAAATATTTTGCTTTTTTTAACAAACAGAACCCCATTACCCATCATAAATAAATACAAATCAAGCACTATTGGGCTTGATAGAATTGCAGCACTTGTTGGTGCTACTGAATTTTTTAATAATCAAAATGTTCTTGTAATAGATATTGGTTCTGCAATAACATACGATTTGATTAATAAAAACAAAGAATTTTACGGTGGAAATATTTCACCGGGTATGAAATTAAGATTTAAGGCACTTAACAGTTATACTAAAAATTTACCGTATTTGGAATATAAAGAAATAGATTTTATATTTGGACAAACTACCGAAGATGCAATTTTAGGAGGTGTCATTAATGGAATTTTATATGAAATAGAATCTTATATCAAGCGTTTATCTGGTTTATACAGAGATTTGAAAATTATTTTGACAGGAGGAGATTCAGAAATATTTGCAAAAAAAATTAATTATACGATATTTGCAAACTCAAATTTAGTTGAGATAGGTTTAAACAAAATATTAAAATACAACTTAGGACAAAATTTTTGATGAAAAAAAATATATACATATTATTTATTTTTACAATTTTATTAGGATTAAAAATTGATGCACAGAAACTTAGCAGTTCACCTTTTTCAAGATTCGGAGTTGGTGAATTATATTTTCAGGGGAACGGTCGTCAAATTGCAATGGGAAATACCGGAATTGCAGATTTTTCGCCCTTTCATATATCAAAAATTAATCCTGCTTCTATTTCTTCTTTAAAACCAAACAGCGTTATTTTTGAAATTGGTATGTTTGAAAAAATATCAGTTTATAATAATGAAATATCAACACAAACAAATAATGTTGCAAATTTCAGACATTTTTACGGTGGATTTAGAATACATCGCTGGTGGCACTATTCATTTGGAATAAATCCATACAGTGGAGTCGGATACAAAATCAGAAAAGAAGATTCTGTCTATGTTAATGACTATACTACTAAAATTACGCATAATTACGAAGGCAAAGGAGGTATTTCCCAGCTTTTCTGGACTAATTCATTTACGTTTTTCAGACATTTAATGATAGGCGCTACTGTAAATTACAATTTTGGCTCTCTCGAACAAATTACAAATAGTGTAATAAACGAAACTGACTATATTTCTCTTACAAATATTCAAACAAAAAATATTATTAAAAAATTTGATTATAAAGTAGGTTTTATTTTTGCTGATACAATAAAAAAAGATCAATATACGAACAAATTGTTTTTTTCTATCGGTGGTTTTTATACTCCAAACCTGAATATTGGCAGTTATCAGACAAAATATGTTTCGAGTGAAATTAGTATGTATGGCAGAACTTTTAGCGACTCTGTGTTTTTTGACACTTTAAAAACTTCGCAAATAATTATTCCCCAGTCAATTGGTGGCGGTATTTCTCTGACTTTTTTCGACAAATTTACATTTATGACTGATTATATTTATCAGGATTGGTCTAAAAGCTCAAATTTTGGTAATACTAATTATGCAAAAAGTACTTTTATCGGATTAGGAGCTGAATTTGTTGCTTCTCCAATTTCGACCAGATATTATAAAACAATCAGATACAGAATCGGAGCTTATAATTACAATTCGTATATAATTTTAAACGATCAACAGGTTAATACACAAGCCATTACTTTTGGTTTAGGTTTTCCTGTCAAAACTATACAGCTTAATTTAGGATTTGTTTACGGACAAACCGGAAATTTTGATGTTGGTCTGAAAGAAAATTTTTACGAATTTAATCTGAATGTTTCATTATACGACTTGTGGTTTATTAAAAGGAAATTTATGTAAAAAAAAGTTCAGAGGAGTTTTAGATGATTATAGATTAAACAATTGTAAAATATACAACTGAAAACATCAGGAAATGAAATTGAAAATAGAATAAAAATTAAAAAATATTGTTAATCAAAAAAAAAATATTTATTATGAAAACTTTAGCCAAAACACTAGTATTTTTTGCACTAATGCTGTTTATTTCGGGAACCATTAATGCTCAGGCAGAAGCAATTTTGAAAAATGCAATACCTGAATATTGGGGTGCTTTAGCTATTACAAACGGAAAAAAGTATGACAAAAAAGAAAAACAAACTTACAGAGATTTATATATTAAATTTGATAAAGCTTCTCAAGATATCAGACAGTATGAAATTGGTATTTTAACAGAAGAAACAGTTCAAATCTTTGACTATAAGGAACTTAAAAGATTGGGCAAAGACCAGAAAAAAATTGACAGCCTGAAATTTTTAATCAAAACCAGCATGACAACTATAAACGACTATATGAAATGGGACGAACGTCTTGCTGCTGATTCTGCAAATGCACCTATTGTTTTTATGAGTTTCAAAGACAATTTTGCTGCTAAAAAATTTGAAGAAGCATATTTAAGCTGGAGTACTTTATTTAAAAAATATCCTGTTATTTCGAGCTCAATTTATACCGGTGGAGCAAGTTTGTTGTCTTATAAAATTGAAAATTCTACAGATGAGGAAACAAAACAAAAATATATTGACACTTTGTTTCTGATGTATGACCAGCAAATGAAGGTTTATCCTCAGTTAGAAGCTTATGTTCTATCAAGAAAAACAATTGATTTTCATAATTTCTATGTAAAAGACAAAGACTTAAACGATTCAATAACAAGAGAATATATACACGAAAACTATTTGATAGCATCAGATTGCATCGATAGAAGTAAAGAAAAAACAAAATATTATGTTTTTCCGGTAGCAATGAAACTTTCTTTATACGAATATCAACTTAAAAAAATAACTGATGAACAATTTTTGGATAATTACATCAATTATTCCGATTTACTAACTAAAATATTGGAAGCAGAAACAAAAGAAGAAGAAAAAACAAAAATTCAAAAAGGTGGTGTTGAAGCTGTTGATATGATTTTTACAGCAAGTGAATTATCAACCTGTGAACATCTAATACCCATTTTCCAAAAAAGATATGACGAAAAACCCGATGATGTAAATAATTTAAAGAAAATTATTTCAACTCTCGGAAAAAAATCATGTACCGATGATCCATTATATGTTAATGCAGCTGTTTCCCTTTTCAATATTGAACCATCAGCAAAATATGCATATACAATAGGTATGATATACGCCAGACAGGAAAAACTTACCGATGCTGCCCAATACTTTGAAAAAGCAATTGAATTAGAAACCGTCGATTCTTTAAAAGCTATTGATTATTTGCAATGTGCAAAAGTTTACAACAAACTCGGACAATTTTCAAAAGCAAGAGAATATTGCTACAAATCAATTGAGCTTAAACCTGTAAACGGTGAAGCATACATAGTTATTGCCACAATGTATGCAGCTTCAGCCGGTAGTGGTAGTTTTGAGCAACAAGCAATTTATTGGGCAGCTGTTGATAAACTTATTCAAGCTAAAAATAATGACCCAGCAGTTACTGAAAGTGCAAATTCACTTATTAACTCATACTCAGCCGGTTATCCTACAAAAGAAGAAGGTTTTATGCAAGGCTATCCCGAAGGAACTCCTTATAATATTGGTGGCTGGATTGGAGAAACAACTACTGCAAGATACATAAGATAATGAATTTTTATAACTTAATGTCATATTTTGTTACAAATATCAAAAAAGCCACTTCTTTGAAGTGGCTTATTTTGTCTATGTTTTTTATGTTTGGTTGTAAAACAGATTTAAGTAAAGTAAAACCACCGGAAGATATAAAAAACCTCCCCCAATTATCAATTATTGATTTTAGAGGATATTATAAAATTGATGCTGTTTTGAAGGCAGAGGCTTATGCTCCTGTGATGAACAAATATACCATTCAAAAAAATTATGTCGAATTTCCTAAAGGTGTAAAAGTATTGTTTTATGACGAAAATTTTGATGTAAATACTTCACTAAATTGCAAATATGCCATAAATTATGTTCAGCAGGAACTCTGGCGTTTTAGCGACAGTGTCGTAATTAAAAGTGTTGATGGAGGTTTGCTCAAAACTCAGGAACTTTATTTTGATCAGAAAAATCAAACTATTTATTCCGTCAAATATGTTGAAGTTACTGACCCGCAAGGTGCAATAATAAGAGGGAAGGGTGGGTTTGAATCTAATTATGACTTTACAGTTTACGAGTTTAAAAATGTGGACGGGTTTATATCTTTTTTTGAAGACGAAATTCAATAAATTTACATAATTGATATTTAATTCTATTGATTTTATAATATTTTTCTGTATCGTTATCCCCGTTTATTTTGCACTAAAACAAAATCAAAAACGATATTTTATTTTATTTGCCAGCTACTTTTTTTATGGCTGGTGGAATCCTTATTACCTTGTTTTAATTTTTGCTTCTAGTTTTATTGATTATTACGCATCAAGAAAAATATTTTCTGCCGATTCACTAAAAAAAGAAAAATTTTGGCTGATTACAAGCGTTTTAGTGAATATTGGAATTCTTTTTACATTCAAATATGCCAATTTTTTTGCTCATTTGCTTTCAATCACATCAAAAGATAATACATTTATAAATGTTTTGCTGCCTGTTGGGATTTCGTTTTATACTTTTCAAACAATGAGTTACACCATTGATGTTTTTAGAAAAAAAATCAAGCCCGAAAAAAGTATAGTAAATTTTGCTTTGTATGTTGCATTTTTTCCGCAACTTGTTGCAGGTCCGATTGAAAGAGCCGAAAAAATTATTCCGCAATTAAAACAAAATAATGCATTTGATAACGAGAGAATCGCAAAAGGATTATTTTTAATGATTGTCGGTTTTTTTCAAAAAGTTGTAATTGCCGATAATCTTGCTGTTTTTGTTGATATTGTTTACAATAACCCCGAAAATTATAAAGGACTGAGTATTGCTATCGCAACTTTGTTTTTCGCTTTTCAAATTTATAACGATTTTGCCGGATATACGAATATTGCCAGAGGTGTTGCTTTAATGATGGGCATTAATCTGTCTGTAAATTTTAAACAGCCTTATTTGGCAGATTCGATAAAAAATTTCTGGCAAAGATGGCATATTACTCTTTCTTCTTGGTTTAGAGATTACGTTTATATTAGTATGGGAGGTAATAAAAACAAATCTTTCAAGTGGATTTTTGTTATAATAATAACTTTTTCATTAAGCGGTTTATGGCACGGAGCAAAACTAACTTTTATCGTTTGGGGTGTCTTAAATGCTTTTTTATACTTATTGGAGCATTTTATCGAGAAATATTTAAAAATTAAAAATAAAAACAAAGTAGTTAAATTATTCAGAGTAATTTTTACTTTTATTCTGATAAATTTTTTGTGGATTTTTTTCAGAGCGGATTCTCTGCAAGATTCGACGATAATTCTTAAAAATTTGTTTGTATTTGATTTTAGTTTACCGTTTGACAGAAAATGGATGTTAATTTGCTTTTTATTAATCTCTCTAAATATAATTTTTGATGTTTTTGAATATAAAAAAATGGAGTTTCAGGAATGGATTTTTAAACAAAGAGATGTTGTGTTAATTTCTATAACTTATTTGTTGATGCTTTTTATTTTTTTTATTGGTAACTGGCATTTAACTCCTTTTATATACTTTCAGTTTTAATGAGTCAATGTGCTAATTTTTTTACTTTGCTCATTAGTCATTCCTGTATAATATTTCAATTGATATACAATTTTAAATTAACGAACTGTCGAAGCGATTTCAAGCAAGTAATTATTGATATGTTAATGGAAAAATAGAATATTATTTTATCTTTTTTGATAATTTTGAAGTGTTTTTTACGAAATCTACAGTAGTTTGATATTCTTGCTTTTTTACAAGTTTAACTGCTTCTTCAACATCAATTGATACAGTTGCAGATTTAAGAACAAGTTTTGTATTCCCGATTTGAATTGTATCTCCGTCAATAATTTTTTGAGGTTTGTCGGCTAATCTCTCTGTGTTGCCATTAATGTATGTGCCGTTCATACTTGGTTTGCCGCTATTGACATCTGAATTATCAGCAACATAATATTCGAAAAAATTATTTTCATTTAATCTGACAATTAAAACAGCGTGTCTTCTGCTAACATAGGTGTCTTCTAACGGAATTTCGGGAGTAAAATTTGGGGTAGCACGTCCAATAATATTTTTTCCGGTGTATATATCAAAAGTTTTATTTTCTGTGCCTTCGTTATGAGTAATTAACCAGCCTGCTAATTTTTTTTCCATTTTTAAAATTTTATTATTCAGTCAATCCATCATCTCTGATAAGCATTAAAATGCCTGAACTAGTAACAATTACGTAGTTTTCTTCGTTAAAAGCAATTTCGTAACTGCTGTTTTGCAAATATACAGCTAAATCACCAATTTTTGGCTGAATAGGGACAAATTTAACATCATCGGTTTTATCTTTCCATGGTTCATCAAATTCGGTGATAGAAGGGATAGGGTAACCCGGTCCGACTTTAACAACATAACCACTGTGAAGGTTTTCTTTTTGTTCAACCGAAGGAGGTAAATAAAGCCCTGTTTTAGTTCTGTCTTGTGGCGTTTTAGGTTTTATTAAAACCCTGTCTCCAATCATTATTATTTGGTCTAAATCTTTTTTATTAAGGTTTAATCTCATTTATTCTATAATATATTTTTTAAAACCTGGTGTTATTATAAATTTATAATTTCCTTTGTAATCGAAATAAATAAAAAATGCTTCAATTTTATCATTTTTTTCAACAATATCCATTGCTTTTTCCAAGCCCGAAACTAAACAGGCTGTAGCATATCCGTCAGCAGTCATACAATCGTCAGCCATAATTGTAACGCTAACGAGACTGTCTTTTGCAGGGTGCCCGGTTTTTGGGTTAATTGTATGAGTGTATTTTACACCATCTTCAATAAAAAATCTGCGATAGTTTCCTGATGTTGCAAGTGCCTTTTTTTCATCTTTGAACCCGACAATCAGTTCTACTTGTCTGTCTTGAATGTCCGAATCTTCGATAGGTTTTTCTATTCCGATTCTCCATTCATCACCAAATTCGTTATGCCCCTTACAAACAACTTCACCGCCGATTTCAATCATGTAGTTAGCTATCCCTAATCTCTCGAAAAAATCGGCTACATAATCAACAGAATAGCCTTGTGCAAGCGCATTCATATCTATTTTGATTCCGTCATTTTCTTTTACTAATTTATTTCCGACAATAGAAACTTTTTTATATCCTACAAACTGAAGTAAACTATCAACAACCGAATCGTTTATATTACCTTTTTTTTCAGAGCCAAAACCGTATAATTGAACAAGAGGACCTACGGTTATGTCGAACAATCCATCTGATGCTTCTGAAATTTCAACTGCTTTATTGAAAACTGTTATAAAATGGTGGTCTAATGTTAAATCTTGCTCGTTATTGTTGATTCTGTATAAAATGGCTTTTGGGTTGTAGTTCGAAACTGATAAATCAATTTCGTTAAGAATTGAATCAACTTCAGTTTTTATTACTTTGTCTTTGTTGTAAACAATGTGATAGGTTGTTCCCTGGGCTTCACCGGCAATTTTGTTAAAAACCACATCTTTGCAAGATGCAAAGGAGATAACGATTATCGAAAGTAGGATTATTTTTTTCATTTTATGATAATTTATTATTTGTTTTTAGAAAATAAAGATTCAACGAATAAATGTTTGTCAAAAATCTGTAAGTCGTCTATTTTTTCACCGACACCAATATATTTTACAGGAATTTTAAATTCTGCTGAAATACCTATTACAACACCACCTTTTGCCGTTCCGTCAAGTTTAGTTAAAGCAAGTGCAGAGACATTTGTTGCATTTGTAAATTGTTTAGCTTGTTC
Source organism: Acetofilamentum sp. (assembly GCA_020722645.1). GTDB lineage: Bacteria > Bacteroidota > Bacteroidia > Bacteroidales > JAFGUD01 > JAFGUD01. Next base: position 11,189 of record DYKL01000025.1, read on the forward strand.
AAAAGCATTTTGACCTGTTGAAGCATCTAAAACCAAAAGAACTTCGTTTGGAGCATCGGGAATTACTTTTTGTATAGAACGATGAATTTTGGTTAATTCGTTCATCAGGTTAATTTTATTATGCAATCTTCCGGCAGTATCAATAATGACAATATCAAATTTTTCTGCTACGGCTTTTTTTACTGTATCGTAAGCTACGGCAGCAGGGTCAGCTCCCATTTGCTGTTTTACTAATGGTACTCCAACTCTTTTAGACCAGATTTCAATCTGTTCGATTGCAGCTGCTCTGAATGTGTCTCCTGCACCGAGAATAACTTTTTTCCCTGAACTTAAAAATTTGTGAGCTAATTTGCCGATTGTTGTTGTTTTTCCAACGCCATTAACTCCAACAACGAGAATTATGTATGGTAAACCTGATTTTGTCTGATAATCAACATCAAAATTTGTTGCAGGATTTTCATCTAATAAAGCTTCAATTTCTTCTATCAGAATTCTGTTTAATTCATTAGTATTCAGATATTTGTCTTTTTCGACTCTTTTTTCTATTCTTTCAATAATTTTGACGGTCGTATCAATTCCGACATCAGAATAAATTAAAGTCTCTTCCAACTCGTCCAAAACTTCTACATCAACTTTTGATTTTCCGGCAATTGAGCGGGAAAATTTTTTAAAAAAATTCTCTTTGGTTTTAGATAAGCCTTCTTCGAGTTTTTCTTTTTTGTTTTTTGAAAATATATTAAAAGCCATTATTCAATTTTTTTTACAAAAGTAATATAAAAAACAATAAAAAATAAAATAATAACAGATTTAGTTCATAATAAAAATCTTGAATTGTAAGAACGTTAAATTGATATATGACGATGCTATGTTGCTGATTGTGAGTGGTTTGCGAAAGTTGTGTTTTTGTTTGATATATTGGCTATCAATAAAATAGACATTTATCTATGTTTTTAAACCAAATTCACTTTTTGATATAAATATTTTGCGCAAATAACTGAAAAACAATCATTTTACTTTACGCCCCAAGAATTTGAAACCTTTAATAAATATGAAAAAATCTGTTGATACGCTATAATTTTTAGCATAAGATACATTCAAATCATTTTTTAAATTATCTGCAAATTTTATGTTTTTCTTGATAGAATCTAAAGGCGATAAAACGCCTTTTTTGATATTAGGTAAATTGTTTGTAACAGAAACTTGTGTGTCTGAAAAACCTATCCAGCTATATTTGCCTATTAAGACTAAAAATATGTTTTTTAAAAGTCCGAATTTTTGTTTAACAAATAAAATAACTAACGGATAAAATAAGAGCAATAAAAATGCCGAAATCTTGTCGAATAATGATTTAAGTCTCTGATTATTTGATTTTGTGATTGTGTTTAAATCAAGCGTATATAAGTCGCCGGCAGTATTTATAGAATTGCTGCCTATAATTGATATACTGTTTTCGGGGGCAATTTTGACACTTATATTATAAATAGAAAGTATCAGCATTTTACTTATAATTTTTTCGGCAGACATATTTTTTGCACAAAAAACTACTTCGTCAATCTTATATATTTTTATGACATCTTCTATTTGGTCAATATCACCTATTTGATTTGCTTCTTTTTTTGAGTACGGACTGATATTACCAATAATTTTTATATGGCTGCTAACCTGTTCAATAATTGATTTGACTCTTTCTGACTCATAAATATCTCCTACGATGATTATTCTGTTTTCTTTTTTTGAAAAAATGCTGAACTTGGTGTGTTTTCTGAATAAATGCAATAAAAATCTCAAAATTAACATCATAATTATTGCATAAGAACTGCCAATCAATATTAACGCTCTTGAAAATCTGAATTTAACATCAATTAGTGCGTAAAATATCAAAATCACAATAGTTCCGATAATTATACCCGTAAAAATGTTTTTAATTTTAACAGGATTATCATACGAACCTGAATAAAAAGATGAAACAAGCCAAATAAGTATGTATGCCGCAATAATGAGCCAAATAAAATCAGGGTAGTAATTAGTATCATGGAATTTCAGTTTTTCCCATAATGGGACAAAAAAGAAGAAACCGGCAAAAATTGTTAAACTGTCTAAAACCGGCAAATACATATTGTTCCACATTCTTTTGAAAACAGATAAAGTAGCTCTGAAAATAATTGCCATTTTGATCAAAAACATAAAAAGTCCGGCTTTCTTTTTTGCAAAATGTTTTTTAGCAAATATTATCATTGCATTGTAGAAGACATAAACATAATTTAAACTACCTTTTTTTGTGCTTTCACCTTTGTAATGAACAATAGTGGTATCTGCGAAATAATAATTGTCGTATCCTGCTTTGAGTATTCTGAAAGATAAATCAATGTCTTCGCCGTACATAAAAAAATCTTCGTCCAAAAGACCAATTTTGTCAAATACTGTTTTGCGAATCGTCATAAAAGCGCCCGATAAAATTTCAACTTTGTTGTTTTCGTTTTGTTTTAAATGTCCCAGATAGTATTTTGCAAATTTTTTTGACTTAGGAAAAATTGAAGTTAGTCCAAACATTTTGTAAAAAGCAACATCAGGGTAGGGGATTCCTCTTTTTGATTCAGGCAGAAATTTACCTTTTCCGTCAATCATTTTAACTCCCAGTCCACCTGCATTTGGAGTTTTGTCCATAAACTCAATTATTTTGTCAAAAGTTGTTTCTTCGACTATTGTATCGGGATTCAGTAATAAAATATATTCACCTGTTGATTTTCTGATAGCTTGATTATTTGCTTTTGAAAATCCTAGATTTTCTTTATTTGAAATAAGTTTAACTTCCGGAAACGTTTCTTCAACCATCTGAACAGAGCCATCAACTGAGTTGTTGTCAACAACCCATACTTCAGTCTGAATATTTTTTATTGCTTTATAAACAGACATTAAGCACTGCTGTAAAAAATACTTTACGTTATAATTTACTATTACAATTGATAATTTCATCTTTTTAGCTGTCCTTTTATAATTCAAAAGTCTTAATAAATGTAAAAGCTTTAAATATCACCTTAAATCCGTATGTCTATACTTATATATCTGAAATTCAGTCAGGTGAAAACACCTGACTGGTGCAAACTGCATGTTGCAGGTGCCTGTACTGTAAGTATCTACCTGCAACTACTTACGAAAAGACTTGCGGATTTAAGGTATCATATAAAATTTCACAAAAGTAATTTTTTTATTAAAAAGTCAAATATTAACTTTGCCAAAAAAAGCAAATATATGTGAATGAGTTATAACGCTAAAAGTTAAAAGTTCATAAAGTAATGGATTTTGTTGTTTTTTTGTTCAAGGTGAGGATACCGTTGAAGGTGAGGACACCTTCAATGGCGATAACACCGTTGTAGGTGATGACACCTTTAAGTGCGATAGGATTTTGTTGTTTTTTTTTCAAGGTGAGCATACCGTTGAAGGTGAGGACACCTTCAATGGCGATAACACCGTTGTAGGTGATGACACCTTTAAGTGCGATAGGATTTTGTTGTTTTTTTGTTCAAGGTGAGGATACCGTTGAAGGTGAGGACACATTGAAGGTCGATAAGTATTAACTTATTTAAAACTTTCTGGTTGCAAATTAGGATTGTTGATGAACTTTAATGTACTTAGATTGATAGACGGTCTAAAAAGATTAGTCAACAAACTATAAACTCTGCGTTACTCTGCGAAAACTTTGCGGTTCTATGCGTTTAAAATATTAACCGATGAGAAAACGCAAAGTTCCGCAGAGTCAATAAAATAATTTAGGCGTTAAACTCGATTGTCATTAAAAATTATTTTAATACATTTTTCTAATTATTACTAATCATCAGGTAATGTTGAATAAAATATTTTATTTTTTTATAATAATAATTTTTTGCAATTTTTGTAATAAAACAAACGCTCAGGTTTTAGATGATTTTGTTCTGATTAAAGGGGGAAAATTCAAAATGGGTTCAAATGAGGCAAATGACCAAAAACCTGTAAGAAAAGTCAAAATTTCGGACTTTTATATTTTAGACCACGAAGTTACCAATGCCGAATATGCTGAATTTCTGAATCAAAAAGGTAATTATATTTGTTTACATTACATCTGGATACAGCTACACGGAACTTGGCGAAATGAAAAATGCCGAATATATGAATCAGACAGCGTTTTTTATGTCGAAAAAGGATATGAAAAACATCCTATTACTTTTGTAAGTTGGTGGGGAGCACAAGCTTATGCAGAATGGAAAGGCGGCAGACTGCCAACCGAAGCCGAGTGGGAATATATTGCTTTTGAAACTTTGAATGAAATTCCGGCTGACAGTCTTTTGCATTACGAAGTATTTATTGAAAACAGCAATAACATTATAGCAGAAACAAAATCGAAAAAAAAATTACCAAACGGAATATACGATTTTTTCGGAAATCTGTCGGAATGGTGCTATGACTGGTATTTTCCGGTTTATAGCAAAAAACAAAAAACCAATCCACAAGGACCTGAAAGCGGTGACCAGAAAGTCAAGCGTGGCTATTATTGGGGAGATTCATATAAAGATGTCTGCAAATCATACAGGAAAGCTTCCAATCCGAACAATAACAATATTACTGTCGGGTTTAGAGTTGTGATACCTGTTTCAGGTCAAAATGGTAAATAAGAAAATCAGTGGTTTTGTTGTATTTTCAATATTTATATTCCTAAAAAGATAATGAGATTTTGTAAAATTCATCAACATCAAAGAAAAATTCTCTTAACTGTTCATATTCAGATACTTCAAAAAGTTGTTTGCAGATATTATATTTGAATATTATTTTAATGCCGTTTTCTGTTTCTTCTGAATTTAAAACGAGTTCAGCACCATTTATTTTTTTTGTGATTTCTTCAGGTTTTTTGCTGATTTTTTTGTTGCTTGGATAATTTATATCAATTTGATATTCAAAGCTATAAGGATAATCAAAAAAAACAGGTATTTCCCTCAAAGGATTTAAAAATGTTGTTTTTTGACTGAAAATTTCAAACGGATTAAACTGTTTGCCATCAAATTTTTGATTTAATTCAAAATCAGCTGAGTAATTTTTAAAACCTTTTAAAGAGTCTGTCAGTTCTTTAATATTCAGATTTTTATATTTAGTGATGTCAACAAAATCATCAAAATTATAATCTTTTACAAAATAGCCGTTTAGAATTATTTTTGTTGTGTAATGAACAATATTATTGCTGTCAATCATAATATTAACATAAGTTTTGCAGATATTTTCGGAATTATTAGAAATTTCAATAAATTCTGAATCAATTTTTTTAATAATTCTGCCTTTGCCGTTCAGATTTTCTTTGTTTAACTCAAACCATCGGTTATTTGGTTGAGATGCGTCTAAAAAATAGTTTTTGTTGTTTAATTTGACAATTGCAATAACATTATTAAACTGTTTTGCATAAGCAAATTCGGAATCTAAATGTCCTTTATTCAATGTTTTAAGGACAACCGGAGAGGCATCTAATTCTGCTTTTTGCATCAAATTTACAAGAAGCAGATTCAGGTCGGCACTATTACCTGATTTTAGTTCTAATACTTCTGATAGATTTTTTGATGAATAAATGCTGTAATTTCCGTCCCATTTAAAATTTAAACGAACAAAGTCATAAATTTTTATCATTTTATTAAAATCGTCTAAATCATCAAAATTTTCGTCAATTTCTCTGAAAATGGGTTTAAAAGCAATCGCTCTGATAAGTTGCAAACCGAAATTTTCATTTTTATTCAAACTTTTATCAACTGATTCCCAATCGTTTACTGTAAAGACGATAAAACCGGAAGGTGCTATATTAAAATCAGACTCATTTTTAGTCATTATTTCATAATTTTCGTCTGTAGTCTGATAAAGTCTTTTTGTCAGATGTTCCCATGCGAAAATTTCAAAATTTGAATTAAGTCCGGTTTTTTTATCAATCCTAAAAAGGTTCAGTTCAACTGCTTTTTGATAATTGCAGTAGCAGTCAACATAATCTTCGTTTGTTATAGGGTCAATATTCCTCATTTCAATCTGATACAACCATGTTTTGAAATTAAAATTAACCGGTGTTGTAAAACTTCTGTTTCTGTAGTATGAACCAGACGGTATAGGGTCGGAGTAATGAAAAATGTAGTTAATTGACATCACTGCTTCTTGTTTTTCAATCATTGTGCTATTGTCGGTTTCAGAAAGATTTAATCTGTAACTTATAAAATCGGGCAGGTTTGTAGTAAATGAAGAGTAAAGTACCGGAATTTCGTGCTGGAAGTGCCATTTTCGAGGTTCAACAATTTCCAATGATGCAATTGTGTATTTCAAATCAATAATTGAACCTTTTTTAACTTTTTGAAATTCCAGAATTTTTTCGTAATCGTATTTGTTAATTTCTATGGTTTTAATGTTTTTATTTTTTAATTTTGTTTTTTTTATTGCTTGATTTTCAAGATTATAGGTAAAGCCGGAAATCTGAACAAATTCTTCGAAAAAGTCGTAACCTTTGTAAGGAATTTTAATAGTAGCGTAATTAATTGCATTATCGTCAAGAATTAAAATTCTACGGTTTATTTCAATGAACATTCTAAGCTCTTCGCGCCAGACATCAAAGTAATAATTAGCCGATTCCTGTAAAATAACTGCATTTATAGCTGTGTCGTTTGTTTTGTAACTGAAATCATCGTCTGAAATTTCTTTCCACTTTTTTGGCATCTGTGCAAATAAGACTAAATTTGCAGATATTATGAATAATAATAATAGTAACTTTTTCATTGAATAAACATTTTTAATTAGTTAATTAGCCAATTAGTTAATTAGCCAATTAGTTAATTAGTCAATTAGT
>DYKL01000430.1 GCA_020722645.1 Acetofilamentum sp.
TTTCTTTTTATCTTTGTATTGTCTAAAAAATAGTTTTTAGACTGAACTCATCTATTAAATAGTGTCTGCAAGAAAACGTTTAACAAATTGTATATCAACTATTTGCAGAGTTAAAATATTTCTGAATATTTTTAAAAAAAGTTGTTAAAATATTTTGTGGATTTAATTTAAATGCTTAATTTTGAGAAGTTTGAATGAATTAATTTTTCTATCAAAATCCAATTTCAACCAAAGATTCAAAAAAATTAAAATATGAGAAATAGATTCGATGCACAATATTCAATTTTCACATTAAAAATTGAAAATTAATCAAAAATCGCGAGATGCTACCTCAAAATTATTCATAGCATTAAAAGAGCTATACACAAATCTTGAATATAACAATCAGTTATTCAGTATTTTAGAAGATGCGATTTTAAAAGGGAAACAAGAAATAGGACGCAAAGGCATGAATTTGTGGCAAATTTTTGTACTTGCTCAAACACGTTTAGCCCTCAATATCAGTTATGATAGATTGCATTGGATGGTTGATAATGACACAGCACTACGCCAACTACTTGGCATAGAGACAGATTACAGATATGAAAAAATAACATTTGAGTACCAAAACATTGTAGATAATGTAAAATTGTTAGATGCTTCTACTTTGTTAAAAATCAATGATTTAATAGTTAGATTTGGACACGATGTCTTTAAAATTGGGGCAGAACTCATCAAGCAACAAAGACAGAAAGAAAAACTAAGTCAAGCTGCCTAAAAAACAAATAAAGTACTATCTTTTAGAGTATTATTGGTAGAACTATATTCAAAATTGAACAAAATATAAGGTAAACATTACATTTTTGAAAAAAATTTGTTTAGAAAAAAAATATAATTTTTGACAAAAAAAAATACAAACATAAATGTCAATTAAGGTTTACAAAATTCATATTTTTTAAAAAAATATGGAGTTTTCTTTCTGACACTAATTATAATAATAATGTAACTATTACTAACAGCGATTTTTCTTATTCTGCTAACTACGGAATTTATATTAACAATTCAAATGTAACAATGTCAGGCAATACATTTTCTAATAATGGTGGTGAAGATGTTCATGTTGAACCTTAATTTTTAACCATAAATTTTAAAAAAACCTGATTAGAAAAGCAGGTTTTTTTTTGCTTTATAAAATTTGTAATTGCCTGATTATCAGATGTAAATTCTATGGTAATTATTAAAATCTCTTTTTTTTGCAAAAAAATTGCATATTGTATTTAACTTTTTATATATCTTTGAATGAAAAATCAATATGAGCGAAAATAAGAAAAACCCCAAACAAAATAACTCAAAAATTGAGTTAACAAGAGAATTTATAAAAAGTTTGCCTAAAGCTGAACTTCACTGTCATCTAGACGGTTCAATGAGAGTTGAAACTATTGTTGATATTGCAAAAAAAGAAAATGTTATACTGCCTTCTGAAGATATTAACGAACTTCGCAGTATTCTTGAAGTTGGTATGAATTGCAAAAGCCTCGAAGAATATCTCAGACCTTTTGATATAACTGCACAGGTGCTACAAACAGAAGAAGCTTTAACAAGGGCAACTTTTGAACTTGGCGAAGATGCTGCAAAAGAAAATGTAAGATATATAGAAATTCGTTTTGCTCCTCTTTGGCACATAAAAAAAGGCTTGACATTTACTCAGGTTGTTGATGCAGTTATCAATGGTGCAAAAATGGCTGAAAGAAAATATAATATTATCATTGGTATCATTATTTGCGGTATTCGACATACTTCCCCTGCCGATACGCTTAAAGTTGCAGAACTTGCAGTTGCTTATAAAAACAGAGGTGTTGTCGGTTTTGATTTAGCCGGTGCCGAAAAAGATTTTCCGGCAAAGGAACATGCCGATGCCTTTTATTTAATTATAAATAACAACATTAACACAACTGCTCACGCAGGAGAAGCTTATGGAACAGATTCAATTAAACAGGCTATTCACAACATCAGTGCAAACCGCATCGGACATGGCACCAGACTTAGAGAAGATGGTGATTTGCTTAATTATGTTAATGACCACCGTATTCCTCTCGAAATGTGCATTACTTCAAATGTTCAAACTAAGGCTGTGTCAAGCGTCGAAGACCACCCTATAAAATTTTATTACGATTTAGGTCTTCGTGTTACTTTAAACACAGACAACCGACTAATTTCAAATACAACATTAACCGACGAGTATATGCTTGCAATTGACAAACTCGGTTTTACTGCCGATGATATTAAATATTTGATTTTAAACGGTTTTAAATCAGCTTTTTTACCTTTCTTTGAAAAAATTCGTGTTATCAAAGATATTACCAAAGAAATGGAAGACAAAGGTATGATTTTCAAGAAAAATTATATTTAGTGTCTGCAAGAAAACGTCAATAACTGAGTTATTCTTGATAAAAAAATACTCGTTTACAAAAATAAACTCCGTTTTTTTATCTGCAAACTAAACGCAGTGGTCTCATAAACACTTTGAAAAATAATAATTTGTTTATAAAGCCTTGTTCTTGACGTTTTCTTTTTGACACAAATAGTTTTCTTGCAAACACTATTTAAAAATAATCAACACCGATTAAAAAAATCGGTGTTTTTTTTATTATAAAATACAGCAATTCCTTAACAAATTTAACAATTATCAAAATACTTGAAAAATCAAGT
>DYKL01000431.1 GCA_020722645.1 Acetofilamentum sp.
TAAATTTTAAATTTATTAAATTTTACCGTTCTGTTAATTTAACTAAAAATTTAATTTATTATTAATTTGATTAACAACAACTACTTATATGTTAACTAAAATGATAATAAATAATTGTGATTTTGAAATTGTCAAAATATTGATTGAGAATGAAGAGATGACATTAAAAGAAATACAAAATAAAGTTCAAAAATCCAGAATTTCTGTCTATAAATCGCTGAATAAAATGGAATCGCTTGGAATTATTGATAAGAGAAAAAATTTTGTAAAGTTACAGAAAAATCCACTGACAATTGCATTATCTAATTTAATAACAGAGGGCTTTCCATTAGAATACCTGACCGGCAGGAAGTTAAACATTTTAATTGAACTTATTGAGGTTGCAAGTGTAAGTGAATTGTGTAATAATACGGCAATTTCACTATCATCAGCATACAGAAATATACGGGAAATTTTGCCAATTTTAACCGAAAGTTCCGGCAGGTATGGACTAAATGATAAAAATAAGACATTAATTGAATTCTTAAGATATATGAAAAACAGGGCTGAATTTCAAAGTGGTACATTGGTTGTGTGGAAAAAACATTTTGAAAAGCTTATTATAACGAAAAAAGCAATACCTATTTCAGAGGCAGTACTTACTGGTTTTTCAAGATTTTCAGAGTTGGGTGTTGAATATCACACAATTTATGATTATTATTTCTCACCAAAAAAAGATGTTTCAATTGAAGAGATTCTCATTCATGCCATAAAATCTGCCGGTGATGCCAATATGCTTTCAATGTGCATAATCTTTTATCTCAAAAACAAAGAAGGAATAGACATATTAAATGTGGAGAGCCAATCAAGAAAATATGGGGTCTTTGATTTATGGATGGATATTATGGCATACATTGAAAACACCGAAACAGGAATAAAAAACAAAGACATGTTCCTTCCCAGATCAGAATTTATTGAGAAAGCGAAGATGTATAATGCATCTTTTGTTATAAAATATCGCAATGAAAATTTATTTTCAATTTTTGATGAAATTTCAGCAAAGACCCAAATAAAAAATAAAATTAAAATTTATATGATCGGAGGCGGTGCACTCATACTATACGGAATAAAGGAAACAACAAAAGATATTGATATAATTGTTGAAAACCATAAGGACTTTGATATCTTAAAAGATTTGTTTTTAAGCGCCAATTTTCACGAACTTGCGGATGTTACTCCTGCATATAAAAATCTTTGCACAAGCACAATTTTGGAGCGTGAAAATTCGCCGAGAATTGACATATTTATTAAAAAGGTGTGCGGAGGAATTGTTCTCACGGACTCACTGAAAAGCAGGGCTAAACATGAATTTGAAAAAAATACTTTTAAAATTTATATTTTATCGCCCGAAGACATTTTTCTTTTCAAAGCATATTCCTCAAGGGAAGGAGATATCATTGACTGTGAGAGGATTCTCTCGAAAAAGAAACTTGACTGGGAAATAATTTTAAATGAATACAAAAAACAGCAAAAAAACATGAATATATTTTGGGGCGTTGTGATGCTTGGCCACCTTGAAACGCTTAAGACGCGAACGGGAATAAATATTCCGATAATCGGAAAATTAGCTCGAATTTGTCTTGAAAATACGATTTTATACATAACTAAAAAACCAAAAACAATAAACGAAATTAAAAAAGAAATTGATTTTAACGAATATATGATAAGAAACACCGTTAAACGACTAATTAAACATAAAAAAATAAAAAAAATTAATGAAGGACCAATTAAATTTGTTGCAATAAATTGATTTGCCTCTGATAATTTTGAACATATTAAATTTTCCCGTTTTCCTTAAAACTGTAATATGTGTCGCCGATAATAACATGGTCAATAACGGAAATTCCGATAATCTCGCCCGTCTTAACAAGAGTTTCCGTAATTTTAATATCATCTGTTGAGGGTGCCGGATCATCGGAAGGGTGATTATGAACCAAAATTATTGAATTTGCACCGTCCTTTATTGCATCTCTAAAAACCTCTCTCGGATGAACCAGAGACGCATTTAATATTCCAACAGAAACAATTTTATCTGCAATTATCCTGTTTTTGGAATCAAGAAGAATAACCATAAAATACTCCTTATTATTATCGGGAATTTTCTGGGAACCATACTCAAATACATCTTTTGCATACTTTATTTTTTTCAGGCCTTTCGCTGCCAGATTACACCTTTTATTAAATTCAAATAATGCTTTGATTTGCATTGCTTTTGCCTCCCCGATACCGTTTATCTTGTGATATACTTTTATTTTTCCGTTTTCCTTTTTTAAAATGTATTTGCGGACTTCATCACCGGCGATTTCCAAAATCACATTCTTTTCTGCTTTGTTAAGTTTGAAAGCAGCTGATTTTTCCCCGTTCTTAATAATTATTGTTTCACCATTACTTTCTTTACTGATTTCCGCATCTTTCGCCCAGTCCATTTTCAGGTCATCCTTCATATATTTTTGAAGTATCCTGCTGTCATTTCCCGGAACATCATCCCAGCAAAAGAAATACACCTTGTGAAGTTCTTCAAACGACAAATCACTTAAATTGCCAATTCCGTAAAATGAGATTAGACGATTACACATATCAACAACATTTTCACCTCTAACTCCTTTTTGTAATATAATTGCAAGTAATTCCGCATCACTCAATGCAGAA
>DYKL01000432.1 GCA_020722645.1 Acetofilamentum sp.
ATGAACCGAGCTTGCGAGCTCAACAGCTTGCCCCGATTTATCGGGGAAGTTAATAGTGTGGGTTAGTTGAATTTTTTTTTTGCTTGCATACCATAGACTAAAAAAAGCAAAATCTTTTTAAATAAGATTTTGCTTTTTTTTCAATGGCTTTATCTCGGTCTATTCTTGGGATATTATGCACTTTTTTTATTTTTACAATGTTTATTAACATATTCTGTCATAAATTCATCTGCCAAATAACACATTATGCCCAATTCTTTTGCGTTTTCGTTTATTTGATTTCTTAATCTTTCGTCAGTTGTAATAAGTATTTTTGATTTAGTAGAATACACTATATCAAGCAAATAATGGTCTTTTCTATGTAATTTTGATAAAAATTCTTCCGGTATATGTTTTATTTCCTGAATATCTATTCTTTTATTACTATTTGTGAAAATGCTTTTCATAAAAAAATTAATTGCATTTCTTTGTTTTGGTTCGCATTTACTACTAAATTCAAATATATCAAATATCTTATGAGCCAAAGGTGTTCCGAATTGAAATGAAAATTTATCACAAATTTCAAGCAAACAAACAAGAAACTGTAAAACTATCTGTGATTTGTCTTTTTCTTTTAGATAATGATAAATCCATTCGTCAAATGTAAATGTTTCTTTATTTTCCATTGATACCTAAAAAAGTTTTAAAATTATCCAATTCTGTTTCCATAAATGAAATTAATCCACCCTCGATAGTTCCATTTTCATTGATTTTTTGCTTTTCAAACATTGTATCTTTTTCATTTTCAACGTAATAACATTGAACATCATTAGCAGAAATTTTACCTTCACTAATTTTTGTTAAAATTGTGCTTACCATTATTTCGCTATGTGTAGATATACAAATTTGTTTATCTTTATTTTTTATAATATCTATATAGGTATCAATTAGTTTACTTTGTGCAGAAGGATGTAAGTGTGTTTCAGGTTCTTCAATAAAAATAAATTTATTATTTTGATTTAAAATTTTAGCCAATGTAAACACAACTTGATTTAAACCAAATCCTTCGTGGATAATATCAGTTTCAAGACCATTTTTTGCCTTATCAACTATTCTGAGATAAAAAGATGTAGAATTTAAAGGGGTATATGTTTTAAAAGATTTGTTAAATATTGTTTCACAATAATGACTTATCTCTCCTTGAATGTAACCATAATCATTCATTAGACTTGTTGCAATTTCGTCTTCGTTTAGCAAATTAGGTGTTACACTTACCTGAGTATAAAGAGGTTTAAAGAAACCACGTTTTAAGGGAACAATATCAATTTGCTTAACAAAATTTATTGCTGAATTCAAATCTTTTATTAATTGAAAATTATCATCTGTATTTTGATGTTGTTTTGGGGCATTTTGAACTGTTAAGCCGTTCCACATTATACTTAGCTCTTTATTTTTCAAAGATATTGGTTTATTAATGTTAAGTTGATATGGAAACGAAATTTCAAGTTTTTCTTTTAATTCGTTTTTTATCTCAATTTGAAAATGAGATGAATTGGGATTTAATGAAATTCCATAAGTTGTAATTTTATCATTATCAAGAATATCTAATAAAATATTTATTGAATTATCCTTTTTATGTTTGTGAATAACTTGTTCAAATATTCCTAAATTAATCATAGGAAGATTAAATAAGTTAATGAACGCTTGATTAGGGTTTAACAAAATCTGTTTAAGTAAAATTGGGGCATACATTAGTGAGGACTTTCCTGAACCATTTTTACCGTAAATAATTGTCAATGGACTAAATTCAATATCCATTTGTTTTATCGGTCTGAAATTATTTATTTTTATCTTTTTGAGCATACTATATTAATTTTAAAGTTTCTTCAATTATACTATTTTTTTTTTGTATTTTCAAAATCGTTTGTTTTTTAGTGCATAACGTCTATTTTTCGACAATTACTCACTTCGTTTCGTTAAAAATTTGTCGTTTTTGTTATTTATATTGATATATGAAAAACGCTCCGAAAGGTGCGAAATATCATCAAACTAGAATTTTTCATATATTTTGTTATTGATTGCAAATGTAATTTTTGTTTTTTAATGCTACAAATTAAATTCATAAAAAAATATATTTTTATTTTGGCGGAGTTTTGTTGCTAATCCTTTTAGGTAGCTAAAGTAGCAAAAATTTAGTATATTTCAAACTTTTAACTATAAAAATTACAAAACCGGAAACAAACTATTTACAAAAGGCTATTTCAGAAGTTATCGGATTTGAAGAAATTCACGATGATTTTGTTAAAAAACGTACAATCAGCGGTTTGATCGAACATACAGTTTTTCACCACACGTTTTAAAAACCGGAATTGTTATTATTGATTTTGGTAGTGGCGAAATTGTTTATCAGAGCAAAGCGTGACCTATTGATGAGAGTATGATTATCAGAAAAACTGACAAAAAACACTAAAAACCCAATAAAAAAATAACAAGCGAAAATTTAGATAATAATGTATTGCATATTTTTATTTTATCAAGCTAAAAATAAGGTATTTATAAACGAAATTGCTTGCAAAAAACTTTTATTTTGAAAATAGTTTTAAAAAAAACTGAAAAAAAGAAAAGTAAAAAACTGAAATTCCATATACAACCTAAGTTTAATGCAATTTTTATACATTACTTTTTAAAGTATTGAATATGAAC
>DYKL01000433.1 GCA_020722645.1 Acetofilamentum sp.
ATGAAAATAATTATAAACCAACAACTTACAAAATTATTTACACATGAAAACAAAAACTGTTAAAATGCTTAGCATTACAGGTCTTATGACAATTATTACTGCTGTATTATTCATAATTTTCAAACTCTTTGTGTTCTCACTCCCACCTGATTACGAAAATAAAACAGAAAATGACGATGACTATTACAAAAATATGTACAACAATTACATTATTTATACCCCAAGAATACCTGACAGTATTGATTTTGCAGGCGAAAAAGTTCCGCTTGAATATTACGATGTTTATGAATCATTAGATTATGAGATGTTAAAAATTATGTTCTGGCATTCGGAAATGATTTTGTACATAAAAAGACAAAAGGAAATATTTGGAATTGTTGAGCCGATACTCAAACAGTACGGAATACCAGATGATTTTAAATACCTTATGGTTGCCGAGAGCGGAATGGTGAATGTTGTTTCTCCTGCAAAAGCAGAAGGTTACTGGCAATTTTTAAAAGAAACTGCCAAAGAATATGGTCTAGAAGTTACTGACGAAGTTGATGAACGCTACCACCTTGAAAAATCAACAATTGCGGCATGCAAATATTTGTCGGATTCATACAAGGCTTTCGGAAGCTGGACAATGGCTGCTGCTTCTTACAATGTTGGCAGAAGCATTATGAAAACACAGATTGAACAGCAAAAAATGACTTCATTTTACGACCTTAGACTTAATCCCGAAACTGCAAGATATTTATACAGAATTGTGGCATATAAAATTATAATGACCAACCCCAGAGATTACGGGTTTAATATCAGAGAAAAAGATTCGTACAAAGTACCGTTGACCAATGTAGTTGAAGTTAAATCTGAAATTCCGAGCCTTATTGACTTTGCAATTCAATATGGTACAAATTACAAAGTTCTGAAACTGTTAAATCCTTGGTTAAGAGCGGAAAAACTGACAAATTCTGCAGCAAAAACATACTATATTTTAGTTCCTGCAAAAGACGGCAGAAGCGTTTATAAAAAGCCATAATTTACATCTCGAAATAGCTGATTAATTTATGAATAACAGGTTTTGACGCATCAAATTCATAAAGTTTAATTAATAATTCGATTGTTTCGGTTTTTAATTCTTCATTGTTAGATTTTTTGAGCATTTCCTCCGAAAATGATTCAATTTGAAAAACAATTTGCTGAACATCTGTATTGGGTTGATTTTCAATCTCTTTTCGCAAAAAAGTATAGGATTTTAAATTTTCGATTATTGAAAGCATAATTATTTTATCCGACAAATCATGCATTTTTTCAAGGGCAATTTCGTAACCGTCTTTTAATCTGCCTTTTGCATCTTTAAATGATTTAAAATTATCAACTTCTGATTCAAATTCAAAAACAGTTTTTTTCAAAACATCAGACATTTGCGGATTATCATCTAAGGCATTTATACGATTTTGTACTAATATTTCAAGCATTTTGAGCTCGTAAGTTGTTAAAAATTCGATATTTCTGAAACGGCTGATATTTTTTTGCAATATTTCGGGAGAACTTACAAATTCAGGGTATTTTGATTTATCATTTTCTGAATATAAGTTATTGATAGGCTGTATTTTATCCAAATTTAACCATAAAATTTTGAATTCGATAAAAAAATCGGTTCTCCTGAGAATTTCGCAACGACTTAAAGGATTTAACATTAAATCATTTATTATGTCTTCAAAACTCAAAAAAGCATATTCATTATCAGCAAGTTTTTGTTTTGTTAAATTATATTTATCTATGTAAATATTTTTTTCAGACCCTCTAATTTTTTTAAAATCTTTCTTAAAATATTTAATGTTTTGTTGTTTTGTATTTTTATCATTACATTTTCCGTATTCAATTTTTTTCTGATAATTTTTTGTAATAGTAGTGATTGTTATAATATTCTGTGCTACATCAAAAATTTTTTCATTTATAGTCTGAATGTTTGATTTATCCGATGCAGAAAAATAATTTAATTTAGATATTGAATCTATTTGAAACTCAAAAATATCACACGAAGCTAAAAAATTATTTTGAAATTTGTTGTTACAGTCATCATTAAGAATGATTTTTTCGGAATTGAACAAAAAAAGTGTTCGGGCTTCAAAAAGAAGTTTCAACGCTTCTATCTCATATTCGGTCAGCAACTTAGTTGCAGAAAGTTTAAAAAAAGAGGTGTCTGTTTCCTTGTTGAAAAAACTGAATTTTTGTTCATCAAGTTTTTTATTTTCAGCATTATACACATAACATAATTCGTTCTTTTCATCAAAAAACAGAACAGGAGATTGCTGACTAAACTCACACCACAAAGCCTTAAAAATCTGCCATTCCTGTGTATTGTTAAACAATTCTATTCTATTTTGCTGAATATCACTGACCTGTTTTTTGTATTTTTTCAGTTTAACCGAAACACAGGAAAAACAAAACAACAACAGAAATAAACCTGTTAATTTTAGAGTTTTAAAAAATTTGTTTACCATAAAATTATTGTTCAAAATTTTTATAAAGATACAAAAATTACTGTAAAAAAAAATATCAGATTACGAAAAGTATCGAAGTGTAAAAAAAACTTGATAAAGTTGTTATTTTGAAAATGTCGATGTGATTTGGTTAGTACGGAACTTACTTACAAGTTTGTAGGGTTTACGGGCGATTGCTTAGAAAAAAGGC
>DYKL01000434.1 GCA_020722645.1 Acetofilamentum sp.
CAAAAATAACCTAACCATCCATATTTTCAATTTGCCTTGTATAATTTTATGTGGGATATTCTAAACTTTGCGCGAAACCATTTTGAAGGGAACTAGCCCGCCTCCGCTTCGCTCCGGCGGAACGCTCGGGCGCGGCGGCGGAATTTTTTGCGGCGGGCTTATAAATCAATCAATGTTTCCAAAAATTTATTGCTTTCGCCATTATCAATTTTATTGTTCGGCGACAAAATTAGTTTATGGATAATTTCTCCCTCGAATTGCGTTACGCCTCTGGAATTACGACCCGACCAATGTTTCAATAATATGGTTGATTTAAGTAAGTCTGTTTGAAACATGGAAGTCAGTATTTTATTTACAATTTTGTTTGGCTCTATGCCAATAAAATAAAACATAAACACCGATTTTCCAGTTGCTAAAAATTCCAATAACTTATCTATGTTGTAGCCCTTTGGATTTGAACTCAATACCATTATCTTTGTTTTAACATCGGTAGCAGTATTAAATTTATCAAATGTACGAATATAATCCGCAAGATTATTTTTTGTCTTAAATCCGGGAATTACATTACCGCGTTCATGAAGAGCCTTGACTAAACTTTTTCTTAATTTTTCATCTTCGCCAGCAATAAGATATTCAATGATTCTTCCTCTTATATTTACATTTTCAATAAATCCCGCAATTAAAATTTCATTCTTGTATTTTTCTACTTTCGCGTCTAACTCTGCTTTCAACTGCGTATACTCTTTTGACTGCACAAAATTCATTGCTCGCCGCGGTGCTTCTTGAATCGTCGCTTTAGCGGTAGAGGTTACGACAAATTTTTTCCCTGACGGACTAATATTTGTTGTTGCCTCAACAAGTCTGGCTAAATTTCCGTCAAAACCCAATTCTGCATGAATGCTAAATAATTTTTCAAAATTTTCTGGCGAATTGTCTATGTCCGAAAACTTTTTTGCAATATCAGAACCATTGATACTGCCACGAATATTATCAATTCTCAATAATTGAGAACTATGACTAACTTTATGCAAAAAGGTTGAGTTTGCCAGATACAAAATATTTTTTGTTGGAGTTACTAAACAAACAATAAATGGTTGGTCGTCGTATTTTTGTAAGTTAGAAAGAGAAATGACGGTATTTGAAAAACTTGTTGAGGTTGAAAAACTGAAACGAACAGCAAAATTTTTTGAACAATAAACCGACCTGTCTTTTGTTAGTTTGAATTTCTCTTGAACTTCCTTAATCAGATTTGCCTTGTTGGCAATTCCGTCTTTAGACTTTATGAAGTTTATAAATGAAATGATTTCTTTATGCATCATAATAATTTTGAATTAAATAAATTTTCTGATAACTCAACCTTATTTTTCTTTCTATTTCCGTTCATTTGCTCGTTAAGTGTATTGCGTTCCCAAAATACACCGTCCGAGTATCCTTGTATGTTTTTTCCGTTTCCTGTCATATCTAATCGCTTTTCAGCAAGACAACAATAATGTTCATCAATTTCTATCCCAACATACCGGCGACCAAGTTTTTTTGCGACAACCGAAGTCGTACCCGAACCAAGAAATGGATCAAAAACAATATCATCTGGTTTTGAGCTGGCCAAAATAACTTTAGCGACTAATTTTTCCGGTTTTTGTGTTGGGTGGTCAGTATTCTCCGGCATTGACCAAAACGGAATTGTAATGTCGGTCCAAACATTCGACGGATAGGTAATTCTATACTTTCCATTGTCGCCGTCTTCCCAATCTTTCGGCTTTCCATTTTCGTCTTTATATGGCGCTATAACTTTTCGCTTCATTTTTACGGCGTCAACATTGAAATGATATTTATCGGAAAGGGTACAAAACCAAATATCTTCAGAACAATTTTTCCAATTGCTTTTTGCGCCTCGTCCTTTTTCTCGTTCAAAAGTTATACGGTTTTGTATCTTAAAATATTTTTTCGCTACATTAAAAATTGCTCCTGATGATTTCCAATCGCCGCAAATATAAACAGAGGAGTGCGGCTTCAATATCCGAATAAGTTTAGAAACCCAAGAATCAAGCCATTGCTCATATTTTTCCGACTCCATTTCTTTAAATGAAGTGAGGTTAAATGTTTTATTGAGGTTATAGGGCGGATCAACAAAAACCAAATCAACAAAACTATCCGGTAAATAATCTAATACCTCAAAAATATCTTGATGTATGGTTTTGTTCTCAATTTCTTCAAGCGAAACGGGTTTGTCTATTTTTATCAGCCGGTTTTTAAAATTTGAAATATCGCTATCGCTCAATGTGATAGTTCTATTTCTCGGTGCCCGTTGTTTTAACGCTTTGTCTTTCATTGGTTTATTTGATTAAGTCCTCAATCGGGACATTTAACGCCTTGGCGATCTTTTTCAAGGTTTCAATAGTTGGATTGCCTTGTCTGCCCGCTTCAATGTTGATTATCGTATTATTGGACACATCGGCAAGTCGGGCCAGTTTTTTTTGCGATAACCCCATTTTTTCTCTTATTCGTTTGATTTTGCTCGACTCAACCATATTGCAACAGTAATATTACATTGTGGTATGATAATTATATGCTCTTACAAAATAACCACAAATATAACATTACCAAAATATTTGGGAATCGTCAAGGAAACGAATCAAATCAAATATAATCTAACCCAAAGGAGTATCGTCAAATCAA
>DYKL01000026.1 GCA_020722645.1 Acetofilamentum sp.
TGAATTATGAATTATGAATTATGAATTATGAATTATGAATTATGAATTATGAATGCAACAATGTAGTAATGAAACGATGAAACAATGTAACAATGCAATAATGTAACAATGTAGCAATGTAGCAATGTAACAATGTAGCAATGTAACAATGTAGCAATGTAACAATAAAGTTCTCAAAATCATTTTGCAAAGATATAAAAGCTTTTTGGTTAAATAACATTAAAGCAGAAAAATGTTTAAAAGACTATAAAGTGTAAGCCCTTTACATTTAACGAACTCGATAGCTTAGATCCCTTCGGGACAGGCTTGATAACTCAATAACTCGACAAGCTTTTTTCTTACTCAGGTAAGAATTTCGGTACAATTTTTTTCATAGATCGGAAAAGGTTTTTTCTGGCATCAGGGTTTATTTTTGATATTTCTTCTATATGTTTTCTGAATTTTTCACGTTTTGATTGTTCCGCAAACGGACATTTTTGAATTTCTCTGTTAAAATTCATAATTTCAGCGTATTCAATCAGAAATTTTTCTTCGGTTTCGAGCAAAGGTCTGATAATTTCAAATTTGTTATTGAGCATTCCGACTTTGAAAGGCATTGAGCTTATTTCACCGTTGAAAGCCATATTCAGCAATAAAGTTTCAATGGCATCGTCAAGATGATGACCCAGAGCAAGTTTGTTGAACCCGTTTCTGGTTGTAAATTTGAACAGTTCTGTTCTGCGATGCCACGAACAAATAAAACATTTGGACATTTTAGTATCTTTGCTGAAATCAACTTCTGTTTCTATGTTCTGAAAATTTATGTTTTTTTCGGAACAGTATTTTTCCATAAATTCCCAATCAACCTTGTAGGGGACATTTTTAACTTTTATATGAACCGCAGTAATTTCAAAATTCAGATTCATTGCTTTTTTCGAAGCAAATAAAGCGTCAAGTAAAACAAAAGAATCTTTTCCGCCCGATAAACCGACAACTATTTTATCGTCATTTTCAATCAGTTTTTTTTCGAAAATGGTTTTATTTATTCTTTTTTGTGTATTATGAATTGATTTTTTGTTTTGTTTTGATAAAATCGTCATTGAATTTGTTTGAATTGACAAAAGTATCGGATTTTCTTTTAAATTTGTCAGAAAATTTTTAAAAATTAAATTATGGATAATATTGAATTTGAAAACACTGACTTAAAAAATGAATTGTTAAACGACGGTGTGGAATTTGTACAAAATATGGCAGAAGAGTCTTCAAATACAGAACCTGTTGTACAGAGCGGTAAAAAACGAGTAAGCTTTATTTTGCTTGGTATAGGCATTGTTGCTTTTATAAGCAGTTTCTTTTTTCATAATGCCGTAAAATACATTACAATGTTTGTTGCTCTTTTGTTAAGTTATTATATCTTTTTTGAAAAAAACAAAGAAAAAACCAGTTATAAATTCGATAAACTTTCAAGGATAATTGCAATTGTATTACTTTCGATAACAATAATTACAACTTTTTTATTTAAATATAATGTTCTTTAATTTAGTAATCAAGTATTCGAGTTGATAGTTGTGTAGTTCTTCGTACTCAACAAACTCAATAACTTGATAAACTTGATAAACTCAATAACTTGATAAACTTGATAAACTCGACAAACTCATCAACAATGAACAAAGAAAATTTAATATTAAGAGATGTTCTTGCCATTGAACGAACAAAATTGGCAAATGAACGTACTTTTTTGGCATATTTCAGAACTGCAGTTGTTTTTTTTGCAAGTGGAATTGGTATAATTAGCATTCATTTTTTCAAAAAAATAGATTATATCGGCTACGGTTTGGTTTTTTTGTCGCCTTTTGTACTTTTTTGGGGTATTTACAGGTTTGTGAAAGTGAAAAAAAGTATATCGCGTTATTATATTGGTCAAAAAGAATAACACATTATTTAAAAATAATTTTATATTTGTTAAATTATTTCTCTTTTAAATATTTTCACTATGAAAAAAGTATCAATCTTAATATTTTTAGCAATTTTTGCTATAAATGTTTTCGGACAGTGGCAGGCTTTTAACTGGTTGATAGGCGATTACAATATGTCTTTTAATCAGCCACAAAGTTTAGATGAACAATTCCCTTTGGTAGATATAAGTGGATATTCAATTAATACGAACAATAGCACATTATCAGATACAAACGGTAATTTAATTGTTTATTCAAAGGGCAATTATGTTTATAATGAAGGAGGTAATCCTGTAAACTTTTTATACCCACCGGTAACAAATCAACCATGTATATTATTGGGGGACACATCATATCTTTCATCTGAATATATCAGAGATATATTTTATTTATCATTATATCCTGATTTTTATTATTATGATTTGAATTTATCATACTATGAAAATTTTTTAAATATTAGTTCAAAAATGGCAGTTTACAAAGAAGATTTTTTTGTTAATAAAACATTTGTTATGCTTCACGGTTTAAATACAGATAGATTTTTATTATTTTCAAAAAATGAAGATGGATTAGATTCAATATACGTTCCAGACCAACCAACTTATGGTAGTATTTTCGGCGAAGATTATGATTCAGGTTTTATGAAATTTTCAACTTCGGGTTCATTTTTAGCGGTAACTTCTCCTGATATGAATGATTTAAGAATATATAGCTTTAACGTATTAAACAACACTATGAGTAGCATTTACGTTGATGATACATCTGAAATTGCTTTTAATGCTATCGAATTTGCTGCCAGAGACGAAAATATTTTATATGCTGCCGATGATTATAATATTTATCAAATTATTTGTCAAAGTGCTATAATTGGAGATACAATGCAAATAATTGGTACATCTGCAAATCAAATTACTAATATGCATATTGCCCCTGACGGGAAAATATATGTTGCAAAACAAGGTTCTGATTATCTGGGTGTTATTCATAATCCTGAAAGAATTGGATTTGAAGCTGTATATGACGATTATGCTGTTTATCTTCCAAATCCTAACGGTACTTTATCTGCTTTCCCTGCAAATTATTTTAAAAATATACCAATTATTACATGGTGGTCTTCAAATGCTACAATAACAAATGAAACAGAGGTTTATTTCAACGCATTTACTTCCTACAATGCAGATTCAGTAGTGTGGTATTTCAGTGATACTCAAACAAGTTCTCAAAATGAAACTCACATTTTTCAAAATTCCGGGATTTTTGATGTAACTGCATACATTTATTCTTCTGATGCAAATGCTCTATGGGATTCGGTTGCTATTACAAAAAAAGTAACAGTTAATCCAAAGATAATTGCAAATATAACTCCTGATTATGTAATGCTATGCGATACGTTTTCTTACGTTAATCTTTCGGTTGATTATGATGAAAATGATTTTAATATATACTGGGGAGCTGAAAACGACATCTATTATACCGATATGTACGGAAGTGATATAAATGTGAATTTACCCGACAAATATTGGGTGGATATCTATGACTTATCGTGGAACCATATCGCCTCTGATACTGTAATTGTTGATTATGAAAAATGTAATGATTTGACTTTGGAAATAGTTGCTAATCAGATTTCGGCTTGTAACAACAACGTCGGTTTTGAGTTTTCAGCTCAGATTACTAATAATTCAACATATTGTTCCTTCGATGAACAGGATTTTTACTATATTTGGGATTTAGGAAAGGTTTATAGTCAGGCTGATGTTGGATTGACAAGTATAAACTATGTTTTTGAAGAAAGTGGTATTTATCCTATAACTTTATATATGTTTGATTCTAAAGGCTGTGAACATATTGCTAAGTTAGAAGTAAACACAAACAGTGTTAATTCAGACACTTTAAAAATTGTGATACCTGAACTTTCAGACGATGAAATAACAATAAATTTGGCTCAATACGGTTTATACGATAAGAAATTTTTTGATAACAGCTATTTTATTTCTAATCCTGACAGACCTATTGATTATTTTGAAACTTTTTATGATACTTTGAGTATTCCTGCCGGCACAATAAACAACTTTTTGGAATCAGATGACTTCTATTTATATCTAAATGCCGCTTATTATGGCGATTTTTTAATTGAATTAATATCTCCTTCAGGTGAAAGTGATACCGTTTGCGACGTTTGTATAGATTATACTGATTACAGCTATCTTTTAGGTCATCCAACTTATTATTACGACACCAATAACCTTTCTGTTTGCCATTCATATTTTTTTGCTGATAACTCTAATCCAATAAGCTATCCAAATGCCGTATATGCACTGAATATTTATTATTCGCCTGATAAACATCTGTTTAGAAATACAGATTATCCGTTTTACTATGCTCCTATGGATTTTTATGAATTTAAAGACATTGGAAATTTAGTCGGACGTCAAATAAGCGGTAATTGGACTTTGGCTTTTCACGGATGGGGCGGTAACGGAAGAATAAAATCTTGGGGATTGATTTTTATAAATGAATATTATGAATCCATAACCGCTCCGGTTGCAATTAGTTGTTCAGATCAAAACGGAAACCATTACGCAGCCGTTGATAGTGTTTTGACTATTAGTCATACCGGTGAAAATGATTATACATTAGATTGTATATTTGAATACGAATCAGGTTGTAATTTAACAAAGGTAATTTTTGTTGATGTGCCCGATGCCCCTTATAATCCTATTCCGAACTCTTTTACACCTAACGGAGATGGAATTAATGACTTTTGGCAACCGATTGAATACGTGGTATCTGCTGATATATACATAATTGACAAAAACGGACAAATAGTTATTCAATACAGAAATGAGGATTTTCCAGGCGGTTGGGACGGAACCGTCAATGACAAGTCAATTCCTTCTGATTCATACTGGTACTTAATTTTTTACGATGCAGGAGGATCCGATAAGGGAGTAATTACTATAATCAGATAATCAATAAAAACAAATAAAATGAAAAAATTATTAACCGTATTTGTTGTCTTAGTCATTGGTTTTTATGCTTTTTCGCAGGATTTGCCATTTATGAAAAATTACCTGTTCGATCAAACTCTTCTTAATCCTGCTATTGGTGCAAGATACGATTTTATGACCGTAAAACTGACAGGCTCTGAACAATGGACTAAATTGCCCGAAAATCCGCAAATGCAAACTCTTTCGTTCAATATGAAATTTAAAAACAAAATGGGCTTTAATGCCGCACTTATGAACGAAAAATACGGAGTAGTTAAAAACCCCGGACTTAAATTATCATACTTCTACTACACAAAACTCAGCACTAAAGGAGATTTTATCAGCTTCGGAATTTCTTTTTCCGGTTTTCAGTACTCATTTAGCTCTGCCAATTTAAGCACAGAAGTGCCTGATCCCGCAATAACAAATCAAAATATGAGCGGTTTTTTCCCAAATGCTTCTATTGGCGTTTTTTACAAAAAAAATGTAATTTCTCTCGGTTTTTCAGCTGGAAATTTAATTCCATACAAACCTAATCTTTTTAATAACGAACAAGAACCTACAAAAACCAGAACATACTTTTTTTACGGCGACTATCAGTTCAAAAACGAAATTAATACTTTTGCGGTTGTCCCATCTGTATTATTTATGGTTGATGAGCGTTTACAACGACAGATAAATCTTAATGCAAAAATGATTTTCAGCAATGCCGTTTGGATTGGTATTTCGTATCGTGATGCCATAACTACAAGCGAATATGCAATACACAATGTTTTGGCAATGGTTGGTTTTAATTTTTTCAAACGTCTTAATATTGGTTTTGGTTACGATTTTGGGCTGTTTTCTATAAGAACACTGTTAGGAGGTTCGCGTAGTGTTCTAATCGGATATAACTTTATAAAAATTGACAAGGACGTGCCGATGTATTTTTAAAACTTTTTTTATGGTCAGCAAAGATATGAAAATGGCAGATTTGGTACATCAAAACTACCATATTTTGCCAATTATCAACCGGTTTGATATACGTTTAGGTTTTGGCGATAAAACAATTTCCCAAATTTGTGAGGAAAAGTCTGTTGAAACAGATTTTTTTATCGAAGTTGTAAATGTTTTTCTTAATGATGAATATTTCCCGAAAGAAAATCTGCAAAAGTTTTCTGTCGAAAGCATTCTGGATTATCTGAAAAAATCGCACGATTATTTTCTAAATGTAAAACTTGAAAGTATCGAAAAAAAAATTAATGCACTTATTGACATCTGCTGTAAAGATAATACCTCAAAAGTTGAACTGATACGTAATTTTTTTATTGAATATAAAAATGAACTTATAGAACACATCAAGTATGAAGATGAAATTATTTTTCCTTATGTAAATACGGTTATAAAAGCTGATATAAAAGCCGAAAAATTAGAAAACAATGAATTCAGAATTAATTATTACCTCGAAAATCATACAGATATTGAAGAGAAACTATTCGATTTAAAAAATCTGATAATTAAATATTTACAGCTACCCAAAGAAGTTGAAATAAGCAACGAGATTCTTTTTGAGTTGTTCGATTTGGAAAAAGATTTGCAGAATCATCAGAATTTTGAAGAAAAAGTACTGGTTCCGCTTGTTTTGAAAATGGAAGATAAGTTGAAAATATAAATTAAGCATATATGGAGTCGCAAAAAGTTATAATTTATACCGCAAGTTATATGCTTAATAAAGGGATATCTGCCATTTTGAAAGAAATGAACCTTGATGTTGATTTTCGTAGGGCATATTCAGAAAACGAACTTCTACAGGCTTTAAAAACAGAATATTACGATTATTTTATAACAAACGGCAAAATTATTTACTCTCTGACAAAACAACAACAATTGAACTTGTTGAACAAAACCCAAATAATTCTGATTGGCAAAGAAGATTGCAGTTTTGCTCCAAATCTGAAAATTATTAAAAGAATTTCTTCATCAGAAACAAAAGATGAAATATACCTTGATTTTATTGAAATTTTCAAAGAAAAAACTGGTATTCAGGATAACAACGAAATAAGCGAACGTGAAAAGGATATTATTAAACTTGTGGCACTGGGAATGACTAACAAGGAAATTGCTGATAAATTGTTTTTAAGCATTCATACTGTTGTAACTCATCGCAAAAATATTTCAAATAAACTTGGGATAAAAACAATTTCCGGATTGACAATTTATGCTGTTTTAAATGGCTTGATTGATTTACCGGCAAATTAAAAGGTTTTATGTCAAAACAAGATTAGTTCTTGGTTTAAAACCGTTGAAATTTTAGGTATAGACACCTGAAACGTTGGTAATGCAAGCCTTTGTCGGTGCCCCCACCTGCAAACAAGTTTAAACCAATATCCAGGATTAAATCTTTATAGCCACAACAAGCACATCATCTATCTGGACATTTTCTCCTTTCCATTTTGTGAAAACATTGCTGAGAATTGTTTTTTGTTCGGCAAAAGTTTTGGTTTGAATTGACAAAAGCAATTCTTTAAAAGTTTTACTGTAAAATTTGCTGGTGTTGTCAGGATTAAACTGGTCGGAAAAGCCATCGGTAAACATCACAATAACATCATTTTCAAGTAATTGAATTTTTTGAGATGTAAAAGGTTGCTCATTAAAATATACGCCAACCGGCTGTCTGTTTGATTTAATATGAAATAGTTTCAGATTTTTATGAACAAGATTTTTCTTTTCGTCGCTTTTTATTTGTTTTTCGGGTGAATTTTCGCGTATAATATAAATTGGACTGTTTGCTCCTGAGTATTCCATTATATTGGTTTTAGTATCAATTGAGCAAAAAGCAATATCAAAACCATCTTTGCTTTCAGAAAAATAGTATTTTTGTTTCAAAGAAGCCTTAAGATGATTTCTCATTTGATTTAAGACTTTGTCTGTGGTATCAATATCCTTGTATCTGACTATTTCATTTAATATAGATATTCCAAGCATACTTACAAACGCTCCCGGGACACCGTGACCTGTTGAATCTGCAACTGCTATTAAAATTTGTTCATTTATCTTGGTCAGCCAATAAAAATCGCCGCTAACAATATCTTTTGGCTTGTAAAAGACCAGAAAATCTTTGAAAAAATCTTTAAATGTTTCTTCAACCGGAAGCAGAGCTTGTTGGATACGTTGAGCGTAAATTATACTGTTTTTAATTCCCTGATTTTGTTCTTCAATTTTGCGGTTTTTTTCACTGATATCTTCAAATGCTTTTTCAAGGGTATCTGATTGTGCTTTAAGTTCTTCTTTTTGCTGGTTCAGTTCTTCGTTCAGTTCTTTTAAATTATCTGCCTGTACCATCAATTCTTCTTTTTGTTTATGAAGTTGAGCGGTTCTTTCTCTTACTTTTTGTTCTAGTGTCAGGTTTGCATCATTTAATTGAATGTTTAACAGCTCATTGGCACTGTAAAGTTTGGAAAAACGAAGCGATATTGTATATGACTGTAGAAAAACAAAAGCAAAAGTGCCGACAGGCAGCAAATATATTGATTTTATGACAACCATATCAATCAAAATATCATTTATGGCAGTTCCGATAAAAATAACCAGAGCTATTGCAGAGAAAATTGCTCCTTCCTCTTTTTTAAAAGTTGCAATTATCAGGGATACAAGTAGATATAACAAGATTATTAATGCTAATATTTGGTATGGAATCATCAAAAATGTGAAAATTTTCACAGGTGTTACCAAGGTAAAAACAATGAAAACCGAAAGAATTAAGATAAAAAAGTAAATAATAAATTTATTCAAATATTGTTTAAAAATAGTATAAATAAAAAAGACAAAAGCTAATAATCCTGCAAAATATGCAATAAACAGCACATTAATCGAAATTTTCCAGCTTAAATCTGAAAAAAGGTTTCTAAATAAGATATCTCCAAAAAACATTGTTACAATTGCAACACTGAAACAGAATACTGAAAAATATGCAGACGCTTTATCTTGTTTCCTCTGAATGTAAAGCCCCAGATGATACATCGAAATAATCAGCAAAACGCCTATCAGAAAAATATTCAGGTAATTTATATTGTTCGATTTTTTTGTTATTTCATTGGGTTTTCCAATTAAAATAGTGCCTGATGTGCCTATTTTTTTGTGATGAAAATTTGCAATTTGAAGAACTACCTCTAAATCGGTTGTATCGCAGTTGAAATCCACTGTTGTTGCTTTCCATTCTGGTATTGTAGTTTCTTCGGTTGTGTTTGGTGTTCCTATTTGCTGAACAAGTTTTCCGTTTACGTATAGTTTATATGCCGTTTCTATTCTCCCTATTCTGAAAGTCAAGATGTTATTGTCATCATTTACTTTTAAATGCAGCCTTAATGTTGCAAATCCATCTCCGTCAATTATTATGTCTCCGTATTTATGACCATTCCACAAAGAAGGTAACTGAACATATTTAATGTCGGAGTTTTGAATATTTTTAAAATCGGAAGGTTCAATGAGTTTATTCCAGTAAAATTCCCATTCGCCTCTTAAATCAACAATGCCGTCTTTCTCAAAATCCCAGTCAGATAAATCACAATAACCCTTTTCAACAAAATGCTTTTTTTCGGGGGAATTGCATGAATAAGCAAATAATAAAACAAAAAAAAACGTTATGTATTGTTTAAGTTTCATGATAGAATTAAAAGAGTTGTTTGTTTAATGACAAAAATTATGCAAAAATTACAAGCATTTGTAATTTGTAACATAGAATAATTCCATATTACCAGCAGGACAATGAGAATTGTTGTCCGGTTCAATTTTTTTTGTTTCAAAATAACCTTCTATTTGGAGGTTTTCAGAACAAGGTGCTTCGTCTGTTCCGGTATGGAAACAAATTACAAGTTCTTCGCCGCTTGTAGCTGTAAAATATCCAACCTGAAAACAATAACAGCTTATATCAACCATTACACCTGTTTTACTTTCATATTGCCCAGTATATGTATGTAATTCGTTGGTAATTTTTTCGTTATTTTCGACAATCGTCTTCTGTTTGTCTGTTTTATTTTGATTTTCTTTTTGTTTAACTGAATTACAACTTATAAGAAAAACAATCATTAAGCTCATTAATGAAAACTTATTTATTGATAGATTTTTTTTAGTTTATAAATCTCTTTATCAAACAGATTTTAATTTAAAATCTTTTAAGCTTACAAATTTAAAAATATATTTTAAACAAATTACATTACTGAAAAAAAATTTAATTTTGCCTTGTTTTTGTACTAATTTATTTTTTATAAATTCGACAAACTGTACAGACGTTGCATGCAACGTCTCTACAAACTCAATAAAATCAATAAACTTTTTTAATGTCATTCAAAATTAAAAAATATTTATCATTCAGAAAAAGAGACAGAATCGGCATATTAGCTTTACTTTCAATCGTTTTTTTACTCATAATAATTGACATTTCTATTCCTTTTTTAGTCAAAGAAGAACGGGCTTTTGATTACACTGCATTCACAAAAGAAATTGACAGTTTTCTACTTGCAATCAAACCTGTCGAAACAGAATATGTTTCAAAATTAGACAGTTACATCATAGCAAGATATGACACTCTGAACCTTTTCCCATTTGACCCCAATACAACAACTGACCAACAATGGCTTAATCTTGGTTTGACAGATAAGCAGATTTCTACAATAAACAATTATAAAGAAAAAGGCGGAAGATTTGTAATTAAAGACGATTTCAGAAAAATATACGGCATAAGAACAAAACAATATCAGATTCTTGAGCCATTTATTTTGTTGCCGGACGAAGAACCCGAAAAATCGAATTATGATAATAAACAAGATAACGACGAAAAGCCTAAAAAAGAGCCGGTTTTGTTTGAATTTGACCCGAACACTGCAACTGACGAAGATTATGAAAAACTCGGTTTTACTTCAAATCAAATAAAAGTAATCAACAACTACAGGAGCAAAGGAGGTAAATTCTACAAAAAAGAAGATTTTAAGAAGATATACGTTGTTTCCGAAGAACAATACAAGCTTTGTGAGCCATATATTGTCATTAAAACCATGACTGAGGAAAAACCAATTTCTATAGTTTTTCAACCGGTTGATATTAATACAGCAGATACAACAATGTTTAAGACATTACCCGGAATAGGTTCAGTTATTGCCTCAAGAATTGTAAAATACAGAAACAGCTTGGGCGGTTTTTATTCAATAGAACAAATTTCTGAAGTTTACGGTATTAAAAAAGAAACTTTTGATAATATCAAACCTTATCTTGTCATTGGTAATCAGTCTGTTAAAAAAATAAATATAAATTTTTCAGAGTATAACGACTTGGTAAAACACCCATATATTGATTCCGAAATTGCAAATTCAATTTTGGATTTCAGAAGAAAAAACGGTTTTTACACTTCCGTTAATCAACTAATAAATAACGGTTTAGTAAATGAACAAACATTCGAAAAATTAAAAATTTATTTAACGGTTGAATAAAATTTTTTTTAATAAAATATATTATGTAATTTTGCAGACCAAATTTGCAAATTAAAAACTCGAGTTTATTATGATTATTGTAAAAGTTAAAGAAGGCGAAAACATTGACAGAGCATTAAGACGTTTTAAAAGAAAATTCGAAAAAACAGGCGTTATCAAAGAAATACGTGAACGTCAAGCTTTCAAAAAACCGTCAGAAGTTAAAAGAGACAGAATGTTAAAAGCTGTTTATATCGAACATATTAAACGTGATGCCGAAAATTAATGTTTTCAAGTAAATCAGAATCAGCCAAGTTATTTCTTGGCTTTTTTTATTTTCAAAATGCCTTTTTTACTATTTCTTTGATGTTTTCTGATTTGCTTACAGTAAAGTAATGAATCTCCGGAACACCAAATTTAATCAGTTCTTTTGATTGATAAACAGTCCATTCCTGACCAACTTTACGGAAATCATCATCATTTTTTGTTTGTAGCAATTCTTTTGTCAATTCAAAAGGTATTTCAACATGGAAGATTTGTGGTATTATACTTAGATCTGCTTTTTTTGTTAAAGGTTTAATTCCGGGAATGATAGGAACTTCTATTCCGGCATTTCGGCATAATTTTACAAAATCAATATATTTTTGATTGTCAAAAAACATTTGAGTAACAATATACTCAGCACCGGCATCAATTTTTTGCTTTAAATAAAAAATATCTTGTTCAATGTTCGGGGCTTCGTTGTGTTTTTCAGGATAGCCTGCTACTCCGACCGAAAATCTGGTTTTTTTTGTGTTTTTAAGTTCTTCGTCGCAGTAAATTCCCTGATTCATTCTCATAATCTGACCAATCAATTCATTTGCATAAGCATGACCGTCTTTTTCGGGTTTAAAATATTTGTAATTCGCCGGTGGATCGCCTCGCAATACCAATAAATTATTGATGCTCAGGAAACTTAAATCAATCAACGCATCTTCTGTTTCGCTTTTGTTGAAACCACCGCAAATAATGTGAGGAACAACTATCGTATCCTTGTATTTATAGTTAATAGCAGCGGCAATAGCAACCGTACCGGGGCGTTTTCTTACAGTTTTCTTTTCTATAAATCCATTTTCAAGCTCTTTGTAAACAACTTCCTGCTGATGATAGGTAACGTTTATATTCATTGGGTTAAACTCTATAAGTTCATCTATTACTTTATAGATGTCCTGTATATTTCTTCCTTTCAATGGCGGCAGTATTTCAAACGAAAACAGAGTTTTTTTTGTTTCTTTCAATTTGTCTATTAGTTTCATTTTAAGTTAGTTGTAAATTTAAAGTATTTTACTGCAAAAATAATAAAATTTATTTGACACTTTAATGTTAAAAATTCAAGTTAATGGTTTTCAAAACTTTTCCTTTTTTTTACAACATAAGCAACTTTTTTGAATGTCAATAAGTCATACTTAAAAATAAAATATTATGAAAATAAAAATTCTGTTTTTATACATTATTGTTTTTTTATTGTTTTCAATAATGTGACTAAAAGTCAGGTTGTTACAAATCAAGAAGCAAAAGTTTATGCACTAAATTTTTGCAAAGAACTTACCAATAACAATAATTTATCTGAACAAGAACTAATTCAGATTGATTTTTCGACGAAATCGGATTATCCGGAAGTTTATATTTTCAATATAAAAAGTGGCGGTTTTGTAATATTATCGGGCGATAAGAAGGCTTTCCCGATATTAGCATATTCAGACAACAGTTTTATACCCGAAAATATTGATTTGTGGCATAGTTCTTTTTCTGATTGGCTTGATTTATATGTAAAACAAATCCAAATTATCAGAAATGAAGATATTAAGCCTCAAAAACAAGTAACAGAAAAATGGAAACTTCTCGAAAACAACAAAAAATTCGGGATTTTTGGTGCAAAAGATGTTGCTCCGCTTTTGTTAACCACATGGAATCAGGGCTGCGGTTACAACAGCTTATGTCCTTATGATGCTGCCGGACCTTGTAGTTACGTTTATACGGGCTGTGTTGCCACTGCAATGGCTCAAGTTATAAGATATTTGGAATATCCTTCAACAGGAACAGGAAGCCAATGTTACACAACTTATAACGGAAGTTCATGAAATTTTTGATAATAAAACACACGTAACCATCTGGCTAACAGTGATATATTAAAATATAGCGATTAAAAAATATTACCTACATAACTTCTTGATTTTAAATTTTTTCGCAAGATATATTTTTTTTGATTACTACCTTAAATCCGCAAGTTTTTCGTAAGTGGTTGCAGGTGAAAACACCTGCAACACGTAGTTTGCACCAGTCAGGTGTTTTCACCTGACTGAATTTCAGATATATAAGTATAGACTTACGGATTTAAGGTACTAAAAAAATATTAGCCAAAAAAATTTTGTCTTGCCTACGTTTTTTTGTTAAAAATGCATGCATCACTTGATATTACTGCAATAGACCCAAATTTAGCCGGTGAACTTCCGTTATAAAATTAAATTTTAATTTGAAACATTAGACAAAATCAATTATTTTCAATACACTTACAAAGATAAATAGAAATTATCCACGAAAATCTACTTGCGGCTAAAACACAAATATTAAAAAAATAAACATAACGTTGAATTATTAGTAGGAAAGATTATTCAACAAAAAAACAGTCTTTAATCCATCGTTAATAAATGGTTTAAGACTGTTTTTTTTAATTTTAAAGGTGATTTTCCAGTTTAAAGTGTATTTTTTGTTTAGTTCAGTTCAAAAACAATTGGCAAAACAAACCACGAATTTACAGGTCTTCCGTTATTATATGCCGGTTTTTCAAAATCAGGCAATAATTTGATTACTCTTTTTGCTTCTTCTACCAGAATAGGATCAACTTTTCCTTCGTTCAAAATTTGAATTTCACCTATGGATTTATCTTTTTTTACTACAAATCTTACAACTACAGTCCCTTCAATTTCGTTTTCGATAGCTTCATCGGGGTAAATAACGTTTTTTGCAACAAAAATTCTTATCCCTTCTTCTCCTTCACTTGTAAAAATTGCTTGTGATGTCGGATATATGAATACTGAGTCATCATCATTGATTTCAGGAATACTAAAATCCGGAATATCTACAAAAATAACGTCTTCTTCAAATGTAGGAAAATCAAAGGTTACAAGATCAACATCGTCTTTAACAATTTCAATAATGCTTTGATTTACATTGTTTTGTGGTGGTGGAGGCGGTGTAACTTTTTGAGGCGGCGTTGAAATAATCATTTCTTCGTCAATTATTACATCAGACATATTATCAAAAGTAATTGTCGAAACATCAGCCTGACTGTAATTAATTGAGAATGCAACAACCATCAGAGATAATAAAAGTCCAAATAAAAAAAATGTTGAACGATAATTCTCGAGGTTAGACTTAGGGTTCTTTTTTGTTTCCATAATGTGAGTTTTTTAAGGTTATTTTTATAAAAATACGCACATTATAAAGGCAATGATTATCGTTTTATATAAAATTATGTTAATAAAACTAATTTAAGGTTTTTAAATAAAAGACTAATAAATTGATTATAAATTTATTAGGCTTTGTTTTATTGTGGTTTGTAATTAAAATATTTTAATAATATTTTAATAATTTTAAATAAGCTCGAAACCGGTATAAGGCACTAAAATTTTAGGAATTTTAATTCCTTTTTCGGTTTGGTTATTTTCGAGCAGAGCGGCTACTATTCTTGGCATAGCAAGGGCGCTTCCGTTAAGTGTATGACACAATTCTTTTTGTTTCTGATTTTTAGACTTGTATCTTAATTTTAAACGGTTACTCTGAAAATTTTCAAAATTTGAAACAGAACTAACTTCGAGCCATTTATCCTGTCCTGCCGAAAAAACTTCAAAATCGAAAGTCAATGCAGAAGTGAAACTCATATCACCGCCGCAAAGTTTTACAATCCGATACGGAAGTTCAAGTTTCTGAACTAAACTTTCAACGTGAGCAACCATTGCATCAAGCATTTTGTATGATTCTTCGGGTTTTGTGATACAAACAATTTCTACTTTGTCGAACTGATGAATTCTGTTAAGTCCTCTCACATCTTTGCCGTATGCACCGGCTTCTCTGCGGAAACAAGGAGTATAACCTGTCAGTTTAACAGGCATCTGTTCTTCTTCAAGAATTACGTCTCTGTAAATATTTGTCAAAGGAACTTCGGCAGTTGGTATCATATAAAAATTGTCTTTCTGTATAAAATACATTTGTGCTTCTTTGTCAGGTAACTGACCTGTTGCATAAGCAGTGTTTTCATTTACCATCAAAGGCGGAATGTATTCTGTGAATCCTGCTTTAATTGCTTCGTCCAAGAAAAAAGAAATCAAAGCGCGTTGGAGCCTTGCACCTTTATTTATATAAACCGGAAAACCGGCACCGGTAATTTTGTTGCCGAGTTCAAAATCTATCAGGTTGAATTTTTTTGCAATGTCCCAGTGAGCAAGTTTATTTTCGGGCAAAGAAGGTTTTTCTCCGCCTGATTTGACAATTTCGTTATCATCGGCAGTTTTACCGGCAGGGACTCTTTCATTTGGCATATTCGGCAAAAGAACCAGAAGACCGTCCAATTCTTTGTCTATGGGAACAAATTTCGATTCTAATTCTTTTGTTTTTTCTTTTAATTCTGTCGATTTTTGCTTAACTGCAACGGCTTCTGACTGATTTCCGTTTTTTAGCATTATACCTATTTGTTTGGCAATTTGGTTTTGTTCGGCTCTTAAATTGTCAATTTCTTTTTGAAGGTTTCTTTTTGTTTGGTCTAAACTGATAATTTTTTCGATTATTTCAGTAGCGTCGAAATTTTTAACTTTTAGTCGGTTAATAACTTCCTGTTTGTTTTCGATGATTGATTTGAGTGGTAACATATATTTGTTTGTAAAGTTTGTAAAGTAAATATAAATTGTTAAATTACTATATTGTTAAATTGTTGGTTTAGGCTTTTAAAAAGTTATCAATAATTAACCAGCATTATTCATAAATAATGCTGGCGATTAAGTACAACTAACAAATTTGTTTGTTTTTAAAACAACCAAATTTGAGTTGTTCTAAATCGGGGTTTCATAAATTACTACCCGCTATTCAACTTGCATTCATAAAATTTTTTTAATTTTTATGAATAATTCAGGTTAAGTTTATAAAGTTTGTATAACTCAACCTTAGCTTCAAGTTTTGCAAATTGAAAACACTATAAATCAACTAATTTATGAATTCAGATTTGAAATTCGAATTAGCTACATAAAAAATTTGACTGCGGTTTATTATAATCTTTGAACGCAACATTGAATTAGAAATTTTTTTCAAAATTAGTTTGTTTTTTGTGATAAAAAAAACGCAGAATATTTTTTCTGCGTTTTTAAAGTTTTGATGAAAATCTATTCTTCGATAGGATTAACAAAAACAAACGAACGGTCGTTTCTTTTTTTGCGGAAAATAACAGTTCCGTCAATCAAAGCAAAAAGTGTGTGGTCTTTTCCGATACCAACGTTATCGCCCGGATGATGTTTTGTTCCTCTTTGTCTGACTATTATATTACCGGCTTTAACGGTTTGACCTCCGAATTTTTTTACGCCTAATCTTTTGCTTTCTGAATCACGACCATTTCTTGATGAACCGGCTCCTTTTTTGTGTGCCATTTTATTTAGTTTTTAGAGGTTAATAAATTTTATTCTTCTGTTTTATTTTCTTCTTCTACGTTTTCTTCTGCTTTTTTTGCAGTAGTTTTGATGTTTTCAATAAGAATCTGCGAAAACTGCTGACGATGACCGTTAAGTTTTTGGTACCCTTTTCTTCTTTTTTTCTTGAAAACTAATACTGTGTCGCCTTTTACGTGTTTCAGAATCTTGGCTTCTACACTTGCTCCAAAAACATTTGGTGCTCCTACTTTAACTTTTCCGTCATTGTCTATCAGAAGAACATCTTCAAATTTTACATTTGCTCCTTCTTCTTGCGAAAGACGATTAACATAAATTTTTTTGTCTTTTTCGACTTTAAATTGTTGTCCGTTGATTTTTACAATTGCGTACATTTTTTTTGTTTTAAATGTGATACATGGAGGCGGATAACTCTGAAAATCAGATATTTATCTCTTTTGCAGAGCCTCTGATGTTTAATAATTCGGTTTGCAAAGATAGTTGTTTTTTTTAATTTACAAATTTCTTTGTGAAAAAATAATAATAAAAAAGTCAGAATAGAAGTTCAAAAAAAAAAAAACGGTATTGGTTTAAACCTGTTGATTTTGTCGGTGGGAACACCGAACAAAAGCATGAATTACCGACATTTCAGGTATCAGCACCGGAAATTTCAACGATTTTAAACCAATACCAAAAAAAATTATATTTTTTAATGTAAATTAAGAGTTATTAAATAATTGTCCTTTTCCGCAATATTAAGATAGGATAATTATATTTTAAAAAAATAACATATTCCTTAATTTTAATACTAATTTTCTGTTTTAAATTTATTAACGTTTAAAATTTCGTT
>DYKL01000435.1 GCA_020722645.1 Acetofilamentum sp.
TTGTTTTACACTATTGTAAATTTACGAAATTCCATTTCCATCTGAAGCAGAACACGAGCTATATCAATATCTCGGAGAGATGCCTGTAACTATCCCTGATAATCAAAAACCTCTTATTAATAGTCAAACTCTAAATAATTATTATGAATCGTTAGTTTCAATCTTAAACAACTATATCGACGCACACAAAAAAGAGCCTCGCGATGACAATCAAAGTAAAAAGAGTTTATGAGAAATCAGAAAAAGAAGATGGCTACAGAATTCTGGTTGATAGACTCTGGCCAAGAGGTATATCAAAAGATGAAGCTAAAATTAATATGTGGTTAAAAGAAATTGCCCCAAGCAATGAGTTGAGAAAATGGTTTTCTCACGATCCTGCAAAATGGAATTCATTCATGGAAAAGTATAAAAGGGAACTTGAAGGGAAAAAAGAAATTATTGAACAAATTAAAGCACTGGAAAAAGAAAACGGTATTGTAACGTTTCTTTATTCAGCAAAGGATGAAAAGCACAATAATGCAATTGCTTTAAAAAATATTATCAACTCTTTGTGATTAAAAACACTAACAATCACCGAAGAAAAAATAAATAAAAAACTCTTGACAAGAATATGAAAACTTATTATATTTGTTAGTGAACGATAACTACTTTATGGAAGTAAAAAATGCCGCGTCTAAGCACAGAGCAAAGACAAGAAATGATTATTGATGAAGCAATCAAAATCATTCACGCTGAAGGATACCAGTCCTTCTCTATCAGAGAACTCGCAAAGAAAGTTAAAATCAGCGAACCGGCAATTTACCGTCATTTTCTAAACAAAGAGGATATTATACTTGGCATTTTAAACAGAATGCTGAATTTTGATCATTTGCTTGAAAAGGAAATATTGACAAAAAAAACTGCTCAAAATAAAATTAAGCACTTTGTTCAATTTCATTTCGATTTCCTCGAAAAAAACCACGAAATGACATCAATTTTATTTGCTGAAGATATGTTCGACCAGAGTGAAGTACTGCGGAATCGTCTTTTATTTATTATTCAAAAAAGAAGAAATCTGTTAGCCACTATAATTGAAGAAGGTAAATCAAAAAATGAAATAGTTGATATTGATACCCAGGATTTATTGACGATGATTTTAGGGATGATAAGAATGATTGTCTTAGAATGGCGGTTGAATAATTTTGTCTTTTCTTTGTCACAAAGAGGTAAAAATGCTATTAAATCTTTGGATGAATTAATTTTTAAGAAATCATAACTTTTTTTTTGATTATTATGTTAGCTAACGATAACAAACATAATTTAATGAGAAATACTAAAAAACAGATTACAAGAAGCGAAGTCGAGGAGAAGCTTATAAATCTACTTGATGAAAAGCTTAGCAGAAATGGATTTGAAAAGTTTTCTATGGATGAGCTTGCAAGTGAGCTGCACATAAGCAAAAAAACTATCTATAAAAGTTTCCCTACAAAAGAAGAGTTAATCAGAAAGCTCTACTTGGAAAAACTCAACTATGCTTATAGTGTTATTGTGACAAATATACAAGCGCAATCCAATATTGTAGAAAAGTTTGTTGAGCTCTCAAAAATGATTCAAGAGCATCTTGTTTTGTTCAATGATGTATCAATGCTACAGCTGAAGCATTATCATCCAAAATTAGTAAATGAACTGATCTCTTTTAGAAATGAACGGGTTATTCCACTAATAAAACTTTTACTGAGAGTTGGAAGAAAGAAAAAATTAGTTAATGATATTGATGATGAAATCATTATTAAAGTATTTACTACATCACTTGGAGAAATTACTCAGCTGAAAAAAAATTACGAACAGATTGAATATCAAAAAATATATAAAACTGCTTTTGAAATGTTATTAAATGGTATTCTAACAAAAAGAGGAAGACAATTATTAATTAATAAAAGGATAAAAAATGAAAGCAATTAAAATAACAGTAATCTTTGTATCAGTATTACTTATTGCGGGCTGCGGCAGTAATAATAATGATACTTTAATCGAAGCAACAGGTACAATCGAATCAACAAATATTATCGTTAGTTCACGAACAGCCGGTGATGTAAAATCAGTTTTATTTGATGAAGGCAGCCGTGTTAATGCTGGCGATACAGTTCTTATCATTGACAGAGAAGCGCTCGATTACCAATTAGAACAAGCTTTAGCAGCAGAACAGATTGCACAGGCTCAGCTCGATTTGATGCTTAAAGGTGCAAGAAGTGAAGACATTAAACAAGCCGAAGAAATGATGAAGCAAAGCGAAATAAATTTCAACTCCGCTAAAGCTGATTTTGAAAGATACAAACAGCTCTGGGAAACTAAATCAATCTCTAAAAAACAATTTGAAGATATGACTGTGAGATTTGAAGTCGCATTAGCACAATACAATTCGACTAAAGAAAACTATCAAAAAGTAAAAAAGATTTTCAGACCCGAAGAAATTGAACAAGCAAAAGGTAATCTTAGAAAAGCCAAAGCTTCGGTTGATCTTCTTAAAAAGAACATACGCGATAGTTATGTAACTTCTCCGTTGAGCGGTTTCATCGTAAAAAGATTTGTTGAGCCGGGAGAAACTGTTACTCCAATGTCTTCGCTTTTCAAAGTTTCAGACTTAGCTACTGTTGACCTGGTTATCT
>DYKL01000436.1 GCA_020722645.1 Acetofilamentum sp.
AACAATTTAGCAATGAAACAATTTAGCAATGAAACAATTTAGCAATGAAACAATTTAGCAATGAAACAATTTAGCAATGAAACAATTTAGCAATGAAACAATTTAGCAATGAAACAATTTAGCAATGAAACAATTTAGCAATGAAACAATTAAAATAGTCCTATGAAATCCAAATTTTTATTTATAATAGTTATCTTAATTCCAAGCTTTTTATTTTCACAAGATGCAATTTATAATCAAGTGCTTGATTTAAGGCTGAAACAAGGCGAAAAACTGACCAAAGTTTTTTCATTGACAAAAAGTTCAAATATTAGCACAGTTACCCTTCAAATAAAGGGTTTTGATTATATTCAGGATAATATTTTGCCGTCTGTAGTTATAACAATAAACAATTCTGAAATTTTTACCGGCACTTTATCAGATTATACATTCGGCAAAAACAACAAATACGGCGATTTTGAAATTAATATCACAGATTTTGTAAAAAACGGAAACAATACAATTCAAATTGAATATGCCGGTCTGATGGCTTACAGCTACGTTTTTCTGAAAAGTTTGAGCGTTGTCGTAAAACAGAGAGGGTTCTTTTTCAAGGAACTTGAAGATTTTAATTACGACCATAAATTATATACTGATTACCTGAAAAAAACTCTGACAATCCAAAGCACCGTTTCATTGACAGAAAATTATCAGATTGTTAATCGTGGTATGCAAGGAACTTATTACGGAGAATCGGCATTTAATCCTAAATTTGCCTGTGTAAAATGGAATACGAATTTGAATAAAAATGTCAAAACTAACGATTTTTATCCTAAGGAATACACCAAAAATGCCTACAATGTGCCTTATGCATATTTGAAAATTTCAAAACTGAACATTGAACTTGACAATCGCCCTCCACTTTTAATTTCTACCGTAGAAAATAATATATACGTACAAACCAAAAACATAAACGTAAGCGGCAGAGTTACTGACGAAAACGGTATTTATGCAGTTTACGTTAATAACATCAAAACCGAAATAGATGCACAGGGCTATTATAATTTGAATTTCCCATTAAATATCGGGCTTAATAACCTTAAAATCAAGGCTTTTGATAATTTTGGGAATTACGAACTCAAAAACCTAAACATTACTCGAAAACAACCGCAAAATGATTTACCTCCAACGCTCGAATTGACTTTTCCGTTGCAATCGGAACTTGTTTTAATGAGCAATTTTGTAGAATTACAAGGCAAAGTTACTGACGATAATAATGTAAGTCATTTGCAAATTGTTGCCAACAAAAGTCTTTATAATATATATGTTGGAAATAATGAAAATTTTAAGGTAAATCTTAATTTGTTCAAAGGCGAAAACAACATTGAAATTTCGGCTTTTGATGATGCTGGCAATAAGTCGCAAACAAAACAATTACGCTTGTTTTTTGAACCTCAGACTGCTAAACCGGTCATCACTCTACTGAATCCAAGCGGCATTGATAATGATAATGTTGTGTGGATAGATAAAAAAACCGAAAATTTACCTGTTTCAGTTATTGTCAGTTCACAATTTCCAATTGCTAATGTTTCTGTAAACTACATAAATACGCCTGTTTCAATTCCTCTCGAAAATATTCAAAATCTTACTTTTGGCACTACTATCAGATTGCCGATTACTTCGCTGATAACAGTTAAAATTATAGCCACCGACATAAACAGTAATATTTCAGATGAATTTGTGTTGGTTCTTAAACGAAGGGAAAATGAAGACCTTTTTCCTGATATTGATAACGATTTTCCCATAACAAACAATAAATGTGAAGATTGTTATGCTCTTATAATCGGAAATGCCGAATACGACGCCAAAGTAACTATGTTTAACAGTTTGCCTTATGCTAAAAATGATGCTGAAATTTTTTCTCAATATTTGATTAATACTTTCGGAGTGCCTTCATTAAACATCAAAACTTATTACAACCTTGGTACAAAGCAATTTAGTGATGTCCTTAATCTTTTTATAAGAAAAATAGAAGGCAACGACAACGGAAAATTTTTGTTTTATTATTCCGGGCACGGTTCTGTTAAAAATCAAAATCCATATTTTGTTCCGGTTGATTATAATGAAGATTTGGATAATTTTAGATTTATCAATAGTTTATATGTTGATTCTGTCGTTTACGATATGCTATTGGCAGCCCCTTCAAAACTTACCGTGATTATGGATATGTGTTACAGCGGAAAAGAGTCAAAAGGTTATAAATTGGGCGAAAATAATTTTGAGTTTGACGGACCGGTAGTTGTTTTTTCGGCTTCCGAAGGTGAGGCTTATCCTTTTACCCGCAGAAATCACAGTTTATTTACATATTCACTGCTAAAACTGATTCACGATACAAAAGGAAACGTCACTTATAAGGATATTCCTACTGAAACTCAAAGAATTATGAATAAAATAATAGAAACTGAAGAGATGCCTGTTATACAAAAGTTGAATTGCAAACCGAGTTCTGTCCTCGACAATAGTTGGGAAAGCTGGAAATTGCCGTAAGAGTTTAGTGAGTTCATAGTGCATAGTTAATAGTGCATAGTTAATAGAGCATAGTGCATAGTGCATAGTTAATAGTGCATAGTTAATAGTGCATAGTGCATAG